>CAZEIT010000112.1:0-6723 GCA_964512515.1 uncultured Desulfobulbus sp. | reverse complement strand
TCTCCCCAAACAGAACGGTAGCCAGCACCCATGGTGAAATTGTGACGATCGCCCCAAGGAGTTTCGTACTGAATATCAAGATCCAGTGTCTCAAAATTGAGCTGATAAAAACTTTCGTCCCGATTGGCGTAATCATAGTAGGTCTTGAAGGTCAGCGCTCTACCCTCCCCAAAATCCTTGTACACCCGGCCTATTATGTTTGCGCCTTCATTCAGGGAGTCATCCAGGACATTACGGCTGATATATGGCGGTTCGGGTGTCCACATGAACGAAATATTCTGCTCTCCCTCATTGTGGTATGCATCGCCTTGCAACGTCCACTCCAGTCCATTATCCGGGCTGCCATCAAAACGAAAGCCAGCCTGGAAGGGCCGCCATTCGTCCTCTGCGTAAACACCGGTCTCATAGATTTTGTTATCGCTATAGTTATCATAGGTCACATAGGCGCGACCGTGGCTGTTTTCCCCAATCTTTGCACCATAGCGCCCAGCAGCACCCAAGAGCTTGTTGCCGCCCGTAGTGCGCACCAAGGCTCCCTGCGTATCCTGGGATTTTTTGGTGATAATATTGATCACTCCATTAACCGCATTCGCTCCCCACAGTGTACCGCCAGGGCCTCGGATAACCTCGATGCGATCCACATCCTCCAAAAGGGTGTGATGCATATCCCAAAAAACACCACTATACGCTGGTGAATAGACGGAACGGCCGTCGATCAGCACCAGGAGTTTGTTGGAGGTATAGCCACCAAAACCACGCGTTGAAACCGACCATTTGCCGCCGTTGATTTTCGCTACTTGCATGCCAGGGGCCATGGCCAGGGCATCGGGCAAGGTGGTGACACCGGAACGGCGGATATCCTCTTGGGTGATAACAAAAACCGCTGCTGCTGCATCTGAGAGAGGCTGTTCTTTCTTGGCCACAGAGGTAATGGTAATGGACATAAGCTGCGCTATATCCATGTCCAGATACTCATTCCCCTCATTCGCCTCCGCAAATGCAGGCATATCCGCCTGAACAACCGCGACAAGCGCCAGGAGCAAGTACCGTTTCATCTTCATGATCTGCCTAAAAAGTTATAGAATTAAGATTAAAGTTGTTGATACAGATTTGTAGCAAATGCCTGCGGAGATGGCAAGACGTTAACAACCATTGTACTTGAAAAAATGTGATCACCGAACGCCACAAAATAACTACATCATTCCGTATAGATACTTGACAATGTCTGTTCTGGTAATAATGCCAACCACCTTGCCTTCCTCCACCACCGGCAGATGACCGATATCCTCGCGCACCATCATGTGTGCAGCTTCCCGCACCGTCGCATTGGGAGCGATGGTGCGCACATCACGCTGCATGAATGCCTTGACCGGATGGTTCCGTTGTTTGCGCAGGGTCAGTTTTTTCAAGTCCCACAGCACCATCAGACCGGCAAGCAGGCCATCTTCTTCCACCACCAGCGCATGAAAATTCTTTTCCTCCATGATCCTTTCAGCTTCATGCAACAGCGTATCAGGAGCAATACTGACTACCGGAGATGACATCATATCGCTTACCAGAGGGCCTGCTGCAGAGTTTCGGTACAGAGCGGTCAAAATCTGTTCTCGAATAGCTGCTGCATTACCGGCCTCGGCTCCTGCCATGGCAGAACCCGCGCCTGCATGGCCTCCACCGCCATAGGCCTGGAGAATAACGCGCACATCAATATCCGGGGCCTTGCTCCTGCCAATAATGAAAAAACCGCCGCTTATGTTTTCAAACACCACAAATACCGCATCTGCATCGATGATCCGGGCATAGAGCTGCACCACTGCTGCCAGTTTGATATGCTGGTCTACCCGAACAATACCGATGCCGATGCGCCTGCCATTAATTTGGTACTGCCTGGCTCCGCGCATAAGCCGGTACAGCACCCTTTTTTGCTCCTCGCTGTAAGCTATATGAAGAAAATCCACCACCAAACCTAAATCCCCTCCCTGCTCAAGCAAGAAGGCAGCGCTTCGCACATCCTCCGGGGTGGTGCGATCAAAGCTGAGTTGACCAGTATCTTCATACAGTCCCAGCAGAAAAAGGGTTGCCTCGTGCGGGTTGACCACAATCTTTTTCTCCTGAATAATGCGGAGAAAGAGGGTAACAGTCGCACCAATGGATTCCACGCAAGACCAGGTGGGCTCAATATCACCTCCTTGCAGATGATGGTCCCACAGATCAATTGCAGCATGCACACACTGCTTCAACTGGGTGGCATGCTCCAACTGTCGCCACTGGTTGCAGTCACAGATGGCTAGCCTGCGCACCGCAGCCGGCTCAGCAGGAAAATCACGCGCCAGTTTAAAGGCGGTTTTGTGCAGAGAAATAAAGCGCTGCACGTTAGGCTGCAAGGAATTTGGGCAAAGCGCCATCATACCAGGGTACACCAGGGTGGCGGCAACAATGGAAGACAAGGCGTCAAAATCCGCGCCCCTGTGGGTGACAGCAAGCTCCATGAGATGGTCCGGGCGGCAAATGTGGAAATGGACAGCCTCCAGAAACGTATTTGACGATAAGAGGCTGACGCTGTTGCTCTCTTTTTATCAGGAAGAGCGGTTCTCAATGCAAGGTCTATTTTGCTATTTTGTGTTGGTAGCCAAATACGGGCAACAAATGCTGAGAAAATCAATACACAAACAACCCTGAAAGCCTTGCTCCAGCTACGCTCAGCATGTTATCCTATGTGTTTGCGCACAGTCAATCCGGTCTGTGCCCTGCTCTTTTGATGAACCGAAAACAATATCCCATGTTCAGATCAAAGCCCTATTTGTGCGGACTTGAGCAAATGCTCGCAGAACGTGCCGTTATGTATGCCTGCGCCGCAGTTACTCCGCCCCCTTGATACATTTACGTTGATCTGGACATGGAATAACGCGAGGACGGCATGCACACCGATGAATATGAGATATCTATTGCCAGGGAAATTATTGTTTGCAAACGTTTTACCGCAAAACTGGGCAAACGCCTTGAAGCCCATGCTAGGCAATTTGGCGCAAACGACCCTGATGAGGCCGCCCGCAACCTTGGTCAGGCAGTGCGGCCCATCAGCGAAAAGGAACTGAAACAGTGGCGGGAAGACATTGAGGCGCTGGCCATTTGGGCACAGCGCCTCGCAGAGTACGAAGAAGCGTTCAAGATGATGCGCACCTCCGCATCATCTTGAACGCTGGGCCAATCAATGGCCGGTTGGAAACAGCCAGTGGGCGAGAAAGTAGAGAAAGATAAGTGAGCCAACCCCGATCCCCAAGCTCCAGCGAATGAGCGACAGCTCAACCGGCAGCAGGGGTTCGTATTCCATTTTCTTCATTTCTTCAACAAGCTGTGGCTGTTGTGGTTTATTTTCTTCCATGAGTTTTTAGCCTCCTCTTGGATTTTGTAGATGCAGTTAGATTGTTGGTGGTTTAACCCCGTGGAAGAAAAGCCACGAGATAAACAGACCAATCCAGATGATAAAGCCAAACAGGCTTATCACATACACCAAGGCCAAACGGCCAATGCCTTCTTCCATTAGTTTCTTGAAGTTGGAAACCAGGCCAATCGTAAAGAAGCAGAGCAAAAAGAAAATACCACGGAACACATCGCCCTGGCTGGAAACCATGCCGGCACTGCTGATTGTCTTCTTGGCGTCGGCAATGCTGGCAGTAAGTCCTTTTTCCTTGGCCTGAGCCGCCTCCAGTTCCCGTTGCAGGGCTGGTTGAGCAGCGGCATCGGCTGTGGCAAGCTGTTTTTCAAGACTCACCACCTCAGCCTTGGCCCTGTTAATTTCATCTTCAACCGGGCCAATTTTGGTGGCTGCCGGCCAGCAGATAACAATCATGATGGCAAAGGTAAGGGCGTAGCCGATAACGAATTTAGGAAAGCGATTCCAAATTTCTCCTGCACTCACCTTCTGGCCAGGACGCACATCAATCTTGGCTACCCAGATATAGGCCAGCAAGAAAGCCCAGATACCAATAAAGATGTCGATAAACATCTTGACCGTGGTGGCAGTCATGGTGACCCAGCCTTCTGCATAGTTGATCCCGGCCACGTCTGCAGCCTGAGCCCGGATCATGGCATCGGTGATGGCGCCGCTGGCAATGGCGCCGCCATCGGATTTAACCGCCAGCCCCATCCACGCACCTGCTACCAAGGGTTCGTTCCAGAGGAAGAATTTTGCAATGATGGGCAGCATCACCATTTCCACGGCAACAAAGATTACAACCAGGGAAGACACCATGATCGGCACGACCGGCCTGGCACGAATGGCGCCGCCAGTGGCAATAGCAGCCGACACGCCGCAGATGGAAATACCAGAAGCCAGCGGCGCGGCCCATTCCCGGCTGAAGCGAAAGTACTTGCGGGCAATGTAATACACCAAGGCCCAATAAATAAGGTACGCTTCAACAATGGCACAGAAACCACGGAACATGATGTTAGAAGCCAGACCAAAGGATTGAGCAGCCTTGATACCCAATCCAGCGCCCATGATAACGATACCGGTTTTAATGAACAACTCCGGACGTGCAGCCTCTTTCATGGCCTTGGTCAGGCCAGGGAAAAAGTTGCCAATGATGAGCCCAAGCAAGAGCGCGATAATGTAGCCAAACTCGCCGGTCATACTCATGGACCAGTCCAGCCCCATCCTGGCCGCCTGTTCCTTGGTGGCGGCAATCAGGGCGTAATGACCCAAAAACCAGCACAGGTAAGCAAACCAGAAAATCAGGGTAAAAGCCAAGGCAAAGCGCGGCACGTTCGCTCCTAGGGCCACTGCCCCCAAGGACATGATGGCCAAGGCAAAGAGAAAAGTAATGACCAAAGATGTCAAGGGAGACATGCCCGCCTTTTTATACTGCTGTCCAACCTGATACTGGGCAGCGTTGGCCTCTGTAACGGTACTGCTTTTGCCCTTGCTGTCCTTCAAGGTTATCTTCTGCCCGTCTATGGCAGTAATTTCACCTTCAACGCTTTTGAATTTTGATGAAATTGGAGAGATGGCCTTCCCTGCTTCGGTCCACACCCCCATTTTTGCACCCCAGCCCAGGAAATGATTCCCCTGGAAAGCGCCTAGACTGATCGTAAAGATCACCAGTCCAAGAATAAGAGAGAGCCAGTCTTCACCGATCCATCCCTTTTTCTCAGAGCCATGAACTGCCTCTGACATCACGACCTCCTTTGTTAAATGAAAAATATTTTTTCTAGTACCACATTGCAACTCACCATGAGTGAGCACACTAATGCCTTAAAAAATAAAAAATGCAACAAAATAAGCAAGAAAGGGGGACATTGCTGACATCTGGCCTGCATACGCAGGAGAAAAAGGGGGCAAGAGGCACCGCGTTACCAGTTCAAAAATCGACCGGGACATGTGGTTGAATAGACTGTCGAGATTTATTCCGTTTCCATCTACAAAGCGCTATCTATATCGGCATCGGAAAATGGTCGCAGAACGTGCCTCCAGGCATACCTATATCGCGTTTTCGTCACCTTTCTGATACATTTACGTTAATTTGAATCTTACTAAGAAAAAGTACAAAATTGGAATGGCCGTAGATAGGAAGTTCAAAAGAACAGGCAATATAGGTGAGGAAACAATGCGCCCTTGCCTGCTGGCATCAGCGCGGCAACAGGCTGAACAGATAGTCGATCCAGGCATCCATGCCCTCCCCTTTTTCCGCAGCCAGGGGCAGCACCGGCAATGCAGGCTTGAGCAGCCTGATGGCCGCAGTTGCCTCATCCACGTTGAAATCAAAATAAGGCAGCAAATCGGTCTTGGTGAGCAAGACCAGATCCGCACTGCGGAAGGTGGCTGGGTATTTTGCGGGCTTATCCGAGCCTTCCGGCACCGAGAGCAGCACCACCCGCTGATGTTCGCCCAGGTCAAAGGCAGCTGGGCAGACCAGGTTACCCACATTTTCAATGAAGATCAGATCAAACTTCTTCCCCTTTGCCATGTGCTCCAGCACATGCAAGCCGCCATGCACCATGGGCGCATCCAAATGGCAGCCGCCACCGGTGGTCAGTTGCACCGCTGGTACGCCTTTTTTGCGGATGCGTTCGGCATCGCGCTCGGTTTCCAGATCACCTTCAATCACCCCAATGCTGAGTCGGTCATTCAGGCGCTCGATGGTCTGTTCCAGCAGGCTTGTTTTACCGGAACCAGGGCTTGAAATCAGGTTGATCCCTACTGCCCCCATTTTTTCGATATGGCGACGGTTAGCGGCAGCCTGCTCATTGTTGGCTGCCAGAAGGTTTTCGTGCACATCCACTACCTTTTCAGCCTTGGCTGGCTTTTCATGGGATTGGCATCCGCAGGTATCACACATGGTCACTCCATTCGAATTTGTTGCAGGATCAGTTCTGTTCCTCCAAGGGGAGAAAGCAAGGAGGAACCGCAGGCAGGGCAGCGGCTTGTGACTCTATCATAATCCATTTGCGCACGCATGGCGTGCCTAAACGGGCTCACTATCGGCAGGCTGGTTTCCATGCCGCATTCCAGACAGTGGTAGTGCGGATCTGGCTGCTCCAAATGCAAAACCGCCCCAGCCAAGCAGGGTTCTTCTTTTTTGAGCACCTCAAAACCAAAGGCAAAAGACTCTGCCACCACTCCTGAAAATGGCCCTAAAAGCACGGTGATGCTGGTGATCCGGCCAGCCTGGTGCTTCTGTGCCAGGGCCAGCACCTGCCGGATCATGCCCTGGGCCAGCGACATTT
>CAZEIT010000111.1:0-6723 GCA_964512515.1 uncultured Desulfobulbus sp. | reverse complement strand
GGCCAGCTATGTGGAAACCGTGCAGGAGCGGCAGGGCCTTAAAATCGCCTGCATAGAAGAGATTGCCTACCGGCTCGGTTATATTGATCGGGCTCAGGTGGAGCGCCTGGCCGCTTCCATGCTGAAGAATCAATACGGCCAGTATCTGATGGACCTGCTGGACGAAGCATCCACCCTGAGGACTTGATCATGCGCATTGTCATCGTAGGAGCAAATGGCCAGCTTGGCCGGGACAGCCTGGAAATTCTCGGCAAAGAACACACGGTCTGGGCCAGTGATGCCGCCGAAGTGGATATCACTAATCAGAATCAGGTGCAGGCCCTGTTTCAGCGCCATCAGCCTGAGGTGGTCATCAACTGCGCGGCCTTTACCGCGGTTGACGCCTGTGAGAGCAATGTTGAGGCCAGCATGGCGGTCAATGCCCGTGGGCCGGAACTGCTGGCGCTCTCCTGCCGCGAGCATGGCTCCCGGCTCATCCAAGTATCAACCGACTATGTTTTTGACGGTTCCCGGCCAGCGCCGCAACCCTACCTGGAAGGCGACAGCGCAAGCCCCACCTCGATGTATGGCAAGAGCAAGCTTGCCGGTGAAGAGGCGGTGCAGGCGGTTTTGGACAATCACCTCATTATCCGCACGGCCTGGCTTTATGGCATTGGCAACAAGAATTTTTTAAAGACCATGCTGCGGCTGGCCATAAGCGATCCCAAGCGCATCATCAAGGTGGTGAATGATCAGCACGGCTCGCTGACCTGGTCCTGGCGGCTGGCCTTGCAGATAGAGAGGCTGCTCTCAACCGATCTGACCGGTATCCTGCACGCCACTGCCGAGGGCCACAGCACCTGGTACGAAGGAGCCCGTTATTTCCTGGATTGCATGCAGGTGCCCTACAGTATGGCGCCTTGCACCACGGCGGAATACCCCACCCCGGCCAAGCGGCCGGCCAACTCCATCCTGGAAAACAGCCGCCTCAAGGAGGCGGGCTGTAACCTCATGATCGACTGGAAAGAGGATGTGCGTCTCTTTGCCGAGCGCTACCACGACGAGCTGATGGCCGAAGCCAGGGCGGCGTAGTTCCTATTCCATATCAAAACTCTTAAGACTACCTCGAGAAATTCGATGTTTTAAGATCAGGTTAACGAAATTGTAGTGTGTTGCAGATGGAAAAATGGCGAATCAGGCCATTTTTCGAGGTAGCCTTAAATCTTTAGGCTCAGGTTCAACGCTCTCAAGGGGCTGGAGCAGGAGGCGGCGGCGCTTTTGCAGGTTTTGGTGCTGCTTGCTGATTTTTCGGTTCCATCAATTCCAGCGGAATGGCCGGGGTGTTTTCTGTAAAATAGGCGCGCAATTTTGGGTCGTTAATCAGGGCTTGCAAGAGTTGCGCACCCTGACGCAGGTAGGGTGCGGTCAAAGATCTGCTCAGCACGGCATTGGTGGCAGACAGGGTCGAGGCCAGCACCATGTACAGGAGTGAAGCCAAAAGGGCCGCTTTGAGCGCGCCCAGGCTGATGCCCAGCAAGCGGTTGAACCAGCCCAAAAGGGTAATCTGCATCAGCCGGTGCATGAGCCTTCCTAAGAGGCTGAAGAGCAGGGCCGCCGCAAAGAACAGGCAGATAAAACTGATCAGAAAGACCAGCTTGGGATTGTCGACAAAGCGTTTGGTATAGGGAATAAGTTCTGCCGTGTACTGGGCGGCAACGACATAACTCCCTGCAAGCGCCAGGAGTGCGGCCAGCTGGCGCATAAGTCCGGTCCAGGCTCCCCGCAGGACAAAATAGAGAAAAATAATGGCAACAATCAGATCAAGCCAGGTAACGGTATCGGGCATGGCAGTCTTCAGGTTTGGGAAGAATGGTAAAGCAAGCTGAATGCGGCCGCACTATAGCCGATTTGACCGATTGCGCCAGTCTGGCAAAAACAATCACACCCGGTAAAAAAGTCTTGCCTGGGCAGGACTTGTGGCCTTGGCTGAGTATGCAGATGGAGGAAAGTAGCGCTGCGTGGCTGCGGTTCAAGCCGGAACATACCTGTCTTGCTGTGTTGAACCTCGCCTCCTTTAAAGGCCTGCTTCTCTTCCCTGGTTTTGCTGTAGCCCTGCAGGCACAGCATATCATCAGCCAAACAGAGTTTGCGCGTCTGCGCTCCTTTTCCCATGGTAGGCGCCGCGCGCAATGGCTGGGCGGCCGCCTGGCAACCAAGTATGCCCTGCAGCACTGTGCCCTGCCATCATCTGAGCCTAAAAACCTGCCTGCCGCCTTTAGTATTGATAATGATCGCCATGGCAAGCCCTTGGTCAAGGCGTCTTGTTTGACGAGCGAAACTCATATTTCCATTTCCCACAGCGGCCAGTTTGCCGTTGCCATGGCAGCCTCGACCCCTTGCGGCCTGGATGTGCAGGAGATTGTTGTCAAATTGCAGCGCTTGCAATCGCGCTTTGCCAGCTCTGTCGAACTGGCGCTGGGCAGCGGCTATGATGAACTGAGTTGGCTTGCCATGCTCTGGGCCGCCAAGGAGGCGGTGAAAAAATGCCGCTATGCCGATCAGGCCACCTTCATGGAACGAATACAGGTAGAGGCGCATGAGGGCTGCGCCACAGAACCGCAGGGCGCTGTTCTCTGGTGCCGTTTGCAGGATGAGGACCATCTTGTGCCCGTGCGCCTGGCGCTCAGGCAGGGCTATGTCATGGCCATTAGCGCAGGAGCACGGCATGCCTGAACTGCCGGAGGTGGAGGTAACCAGGAGAGGGCTCTTGCAGGATTTGTCCGGTGCGGTGGTGGAACGGGTTTGGACCAGTGGTCTGCCTTTGCGGGCCACGGTGTCCCTGCAACGTTTGCGCCGCCATCTTGAGAGCGAGCAGATTACGACTGTTGACCGGCGGGCCAAGTATCTGCTCTTTCGTTTTGCCGGCGGTGCGGTCTGTACCGTGCACCTGGGCATGACCGGAAAAATTTCTCTGACAGCGCCGGAAGAGCCTCGCCACAAGCATGATCATCTGGAATTGGCGCTGAATACGGGCCTCACCATGCGTTTCAATGATGCCCGCCGTTTTGGTGCGATACAGCTCTGGCCTGCAGGAAAGGCCGAGGAATGCGAACAGGTCTTTTCCAATCGTGAGGGTCTGGAGCCCCTTGGGCCTGATTTCAACGCCCTTGCCCTGCAGCGTTTGGCAGCCAGGCGTCGCACGCCGCTGAAATCCTTTTTGATGAATGGATGCCTTATTGCCGGCATTGGCAATATTTATGCCAATGAAATCCTTTTTGCCGCAGGCTTACATCCGCAGCAGGCTGCTGGTTCACTTACCCTGGCTGATTGGGACAGGCTTGCCTGCGCCACGGTACGCATCCTGGAAGAGGCCATCAGTGCGGGCGGCTCCACCATTGCCGACTTTTTGGGCGCAAGCGGCCATCCTGGCTATTTTCAGTTGCAGCTCAAGGTATATGGCCGCAGCGGTGCGGCCTGCCCGCAGTGCAATGCGGATATTACCCGCATCATCCTGGGCGGCCGTTCCACCTGGTTTTGCCCCAAGTGTCAAGTCCTGAAGCACCAGTCCTTGAAAAGAAAAAACTGACTACTACAGGCTCAGCCAGATTCAACGCAGGAACAGCAAGCTACCGATCTGATAGATGAGCACGGCCAGGATAAAGGCAAAAATCGTGTTGAAAACCACGGAAAAAAGAGCCCATTTCCAGGAACCTGCCTCCTTGGCAATACAGACCACGGTCACAAAGCAGGGCGCGTAAAACATGATAAAGACCAAAACCGCCAGAGCCGAGACGGCGTTCCAGTTCGGGTCAGCGGCCAGGCGCTGGCTGAGTGAGGTGGACTCTTCCGGGTCGACCTCACCCAGAGAGTAGGCGGTGCCTAAGGTGGAGACGATCACTTCCTTGGCGGCAAAGCCGCCCACCAGGGCAATATTGGTGCGCCAGTCAATACCGGCCAGGCTGCTGAGGCCCTCAAGGGCTGTGCCAATGCGGCCGGCATAAGAGTTGCGCAACTGTTCTGTGGCTTCGGCGGCATCCACTTCAAGCAGGGCCGCTTTAAGCGCGCTCGCATCGGCATTGGCTGCATGCTGGTTCTGCACCTGCTGTCGCTGGGCTTCATAGGCAGTGCTGCGATGCTCGGGCAGGCCGGGGTAGGTCATCATCGCCCAGAGCAGGATGGAGATACCCAGAATAACGGTTCCCGCTTTTTTGATGTATTGCCAGGTGCGCTCCCAGGTGTGGATCAAAAGCCCCCTGGCTGTGGGAAAACGATAGGGCGGCAGTTCCATGACAAAAGGGGTGGATTCACCACGCAGCACCGTCAGCCGCAGGATTTTGGCGGCGCAGAGCGCTATCACCCAGGAGAGCAGGGTGGCCAGGAACATGTACCAGGCCTGATGAGCGGAAAAAAAGGCACCGATGAGCAGAGTGAGCACCGGCAGCTTGGCTCCGCAGTTCATGAAGGGCACGGTCAAGAGGGTGGCCATGCGTTCCTTGGGCGAGCGCAGGGTGCGCGTGGCCATGACGCCAGGCACCGCACAACCGCCGGCAATGCCGCCGGAGATAATAAAGGGCATGACCGAGGAGCCGTGCAAGCCGAAGAAATGGAAGATACGATCCATCATGAAGGCCACCCTGGCCAGGTAGCCCGAATCTTCCAGCACGGCAATGCCAAAGAACATGAACATGATGATGGGCACAAAGCCGAGCACGCCGCCCACACCATCCACCACGCCGGACATGAGCATGGATTTGAGCGGGCCATCGGCCATGGCCCCATCAATAATGCGGTTGATCACGGCAAAAAATTCTTCCATCCAGCCCACCATGCTGCCGCTGAAACTGAAGGTGAAGGTGTAGAGCCCGAAAAGGACCAGTGCCATGATGATTGGCCCTAGTACCCGGTGGGTTACCACCTGGTCGATGCGGTCGGAGGTGTAGAGCCGGTCGTTGACCCGGCTTGCGCTCACCACGCCCTGTCGCAGGATGGATTTGATATAGCCATAGCGCTGGTCGGCAATAATGGCCTCCGGATACACCGCAAGCGTCTGCTGCAGATGGGTGGCGGTTTCCTCGCAGCGAGCCAGCATCTTATCCACATCCTCAGGGGCGCAGGCGCGCACTTTTTCAATGATCTGGCTGTCATGTTCCAACAGCTTCACCCCCAGCCAGCGCTCGGGATAGAGCTTGAGCAGGGAGGCACAGCGGGCAGGCCAGGGATGCAGATCCTGCAGGGCCTGCTCAATATCCGCACCATAGTTTATGTGCAGCGGTTTAGGGGTTTGCTTTTCGCCAGCGGTACGCAGGACGGTATCAAGCAGGGCCTCCAGCCCCTTGCCGGAGCGAGCCACTATGGGTACTACCGGCAAACCAAGCAGGGCCTCAAGTTTATCGCTGTCAATGAGCAATCCTCGTGATTTGGCCACATCCATCATGTTCAGGGCCACAATGACCGGCAGGCCAAGTTCCAGAAACTGGGTGCTGAGGTAAAGATTACGCTCCAGGTTGGAGGCATCCACCACATTGACGATCACCTCGGGTTTTTCATTGATGATGAAGTCGCGCGCCACCAGTTCTTCCACCGAATAGGCGCTTAAGGAATAGGTGCCAGGTAAATCGACGAAACGGATGCCCTGGCCGCTGTGCAGGCGGTAGCCCTCCTTTTGCTCCACGGTAATGCCTGGGTAGTTGCCCACATGCTGGCGGGAACCGGTGAGGTTGTTGAAAAGGGTTGTCTTGCCGGAATTAGGGTTGCCCGCCAAGGCCACGGTGATGGAGGTTTGCATGTTGACCAAATATAGAGTTATTTCTGGAAGAACAAGGTGTAAAGACTGATCCGGCGCGAGGATGGTTTAGCTCTGCTGATCGTCTGGGTGGTCGGGGTGAGACTGATACATGGGCAGTAAAGCTTTCTTGTCTACAGGTTGCTTGCCTAAATGGCAGCCTTGACAGGCGCAGCCACAGGTTGATGCCTGACCGCGAAAGGACTTGAAGAGCAGGCGGGCGACGTAGATAAAAGCAATGGCAAGGGAGAGAACAACGAGAATTTCCTGCATGGCAAACCTCAAGGAAAAGATCAGCGCCTAGGCAGGCGCAACCAGAATGGCAGCGGCAGTGTCGGCATCCAGGCTGATGGTGCTGCCATTTATTTTCACCACACACTGATCAGTGCCGGCCTTGCAGACGAGTTCTACCTCACGGCCAGGCAGAAAGCCCAAACTGGCCATGCGGGCACAGGTACGGCGGTCGCCATTCACACCGCAAATGCGCAGGCTGCCACCGCAGCAACTATTCGACAGCTGTTTAGGATACTCAGGTGTGTTGCAGCACCGCTCCTGCTGACAACGCCTGCTCCAAGCCGCGAGTTGATGACAAGCTTTACCCAATCTGTTGCGTTTCATTGTATACCCTTCAACGTTGTCCATGTTTTGATCCGAAGAGCATGAGTTTAGGATACGATGAATTTTTTAGATACTTCAAACAATGGGTCTTGTCAATCGGTTTGCCAAGGGGGAAAGGATGGGAAAAAGAGGACGCAGAAAGAAGACAGAAGAAACGCTTAGGCATACTGGAGGAGCTAAATCCATTTCCAGATCAAGATGCTATCAAAGCGGCGCTGGGAATGCGACGCAGACGTGCATAGGAGTATTTTGAGGAGCGTTTTCTCGAAGCCGGCACAGATAGGATTTGAGGGGATCTCGAAAAATGGTCTGATTCGCCATTTTTCCATCTGCAACACACTGTA
>CAZEIT010000110.1:0-6733 GCA_964512515.1 uncultured Desulfobulbus sp. | reverse complement strand
GCTCTATTGGTATACTTATCGTTTCCCTTTTTCAACTTGTCATTTTTGTAATTGGTTTGGCTATTGGTATTGCTTTGTGCATCGCGGTGATGCTGTGCGTTTTTATTGCGGCCGCTTATCTTGTGAACACTAGTTTGGGTAAAGAGATTGCTCAAAAGACAAAAGCCGCAGCTCTTAATCAGGTTTGGTGGATGTTGAGTATCATTGCTCCTGGAAAATTTGGAATGCTTCAGCCTACGACCGGTTATGCTGGAATGGTCACTGCGCCAATTTCCTTAGAACCTGTTTCGGTAAATGCAGCGACTGTACGGTCTATTCCGGCGATTGATCATACTGGCAATAAAGCTGAGCAACCTGCAGTCAACGAACACATGGTTGAAGTACTGCGTAAGATGGAAGATCGTTTAAAGGCTATTGAAACGAGTGTTCAGTCGATAGAATCAAAGTCCGCGCAATTTGTGCATACCAAACAACTTGAAGCGATGGGAGCTGCTGTGCGGGAAACCGACGAGCGGTCTCGTGAAGCCTTGGATACTCGCATTAACCCTATGCAGGAGCAGTTAAAGCACATAAGCAAGCAAAACGAAGAGTTGAGTGAGGCTAGCAAGAAACTTGGAGATATCGTTTTGCGTATCGTCACTTTAGAGCAAAAAACAACAAAACTTGCAGAATTGCCCCAGCAAGTTACAGAATTGCGTGATGAAGTGACTAGCAAATACGAGATCATTCCACAGCAAGTGGCGGACTTGCGTGGCGAAGTGCAGCAGCAGATAGATGCGTTGAAGCAAAAACCTGCTGCCAAGGGGCGGCCACGAAAAAAGGGTCCAGCGCCACAGCAATCGTAACCATAGATTAGATAAGCTAAAAATGGGGCCAGCATGCTGGCCCCATTTTTTTATTGAGATGATGGTAACCGAGGGGGTATGCCTATGCAAAATAGCTAGGGTATAATCCTTTGTGCAGTTCCTTTGAACCAATAGTTTCACAGCCACAATTCAGCCTGTTTTCTCACCCCCGGTTTCAAGAAAAGACAAAACTTTATTGATTAAAGAAAACACCTCATCTTTATCCGTGAAAGGAATAATAAGGTGGTTTTCGGATGTGAAACGGCTCAAATTTCCTTTGTTCTTGCTGGAATTTTTCTGCTGCACATATCTAAGAACGCGTGCAGGATCTGTCGGGGTACTTTCGTCAAAACAAAAGAGCAGCGATTGCGCCCCCTGTTCCAGCCGCTTGATACGTAATTGCCTAAGCCGCTGTTTAATAGCGATGCTCGAAAACAAGGCTTGCGCTGGAACCGGTAAGGGACCAAAACGATCGTTCAGTTCTTCTGCAAGTGCTTCCAACTCATCGGGGCTGCCATTACCTGCATAGGATAGTTTACGATATGCCTGGTAGCGCAACCCGGTATCATTGATATAGCTTTCCGGAAAAAATGCAGCCCCTTGCAGCTTGATTTCCGGCTCGAAGGGCTGTTCTCGCTGCTGTTCATCTTCCTGGGCCTGCTGAGCTTGCAAATCTGCCACAGTTTCCTGTAAGAGTTGCAGATACAGATCATAGCCCACCGCGGCAATATGGCCTGATTGAGAAATCCCAAGCAAATTACCTCCACCGCGGATTTGCAGATCATTCATCGCCACCTGGAAGCCATCGCCAAGATCGGAATGATCGAGCAGGGCCTGCAGCCTGCGCTCTGCGTCATCGGTCATGTGGTCAAGGGATGGAACAAGCAAATACGCATAGGCTTGGCGGTCGCCCCGGCCAACCCTGCCGCGGAGCTGGTACAGATCGGCCAGGCCAAGCCGATCGGCACGATCAATCAGAATAGTGTTGGCGTTGGTGATATCAAGGCCCGACTCAACGATAGTGGTGCAGACAAGTATATCCAAGTCATGACGGATAAACCGAACCATGACCTCTTCCAACTCTGCGGCAGGCATTTGGCCATGGGCCACACCGATGCGGGCCTGGGGCATGAGGTCGGCAATCCGGGCCGCTGCTTGCATGATGGATTGCACCCGATTGTGAAGATAAAAAATCTGACCACCACGATCCAGTTCGCGTTGACATGCTTCTTTGATGATGAGGGCGTCGCGGCGGGCAAGCAGTGTCTTAACTGGCCGTCGTTGTTTTGGCGGGGTTGATATGATGGAAAGGTCGCGGATTCCCAGAAGCGACATCTGCAAGGTGCGGGGAATGGGCGTGGCAGTAAGCGTAAGCACATCCACACTGGCTTTGATTTTTTTAATCTTTTCCTTGTGGGCCACTCCAAAGCGATGCTCCTCATCAACAACCAGGAGCCCCAATTTATTGTAGGTGATATCCTTGGAAAGGAGACGGTGGGTACCGATGATGAGATCAATTTTACCAGCAGCCAGATCACTTATGATCTGTTTTTGCTCTGCGCGGGTGCGAAAACGGTTTAAGCTGGCGATACGCACCGGAAAAGTGGCAAAGCGTTCATGAAAGGTGACCGCATGCTGCTCCGCCAGCACTGTGGTCGGTACCAGAACCGCAACCTGAAAACCATCTTCTATAGCCTTGAAGGCAGCACGCGCTGCCACCTCGGTTTTGCCGTAACCCACATCGCCGCAAACAAGGCGATCCATGGGTTGCTCTTTGCATAAGTCCTCAACAACTTCGTCAATCGCCTTAAGTTGCCCACTTGTTTCGTCATAGGGGAACGATTCTTCCAGTTCCCGGTAAAATTCGCCGGGCCGAGAAAAACGGTGCCCTTGACGCAGAGCGCGCTTTGCATAGATATCAAGCAGTTCCTGGGCAATCTTCCAGACCGCATCGCTGACCTTTTGCTTAGTGTAGAGCCACCGTTGAGAGCCGAGTACATCAAGTCTTGGTTCCTGTTCACTTAAGCCCTGATATTTGCTGACCTTGTGCAGTTTATCGACTGGAACGTAGAGCTTGTCTTCATTGCGGAAAAGCAGCAGCAAAAAATCTCCCTGAATACCAGAAAATTCAAGATTGACCAGGCCCTGAAAAAGGGAGATGCCGTGGTCGGAGTGCACCACCACATCTCCTTCACGCAACTCGTCCAAGCGTACTGGCGGGCTGTCTGGTCCCGACTTTTTTGAACGACGGGGTGAGAGTCGTTTGTCGCCAAAGAGCTCTGCCGTGGAAAGGATATGCAACCGCTCTTCAGGCAGATCAAATCCTTGGGAGAGTGGCTGGGGAAAGCAAACAACCGTTCCTCTTTTAAGCGGAGTCTGGGCATATGATGTTTCCACGGCCAAAGCATCCACTTGGTGCTGGGTAAGCATGGCCTGCAAATGGGTAGCTTGGCGGCTGGAGCGGCAGGCAAGGATGGTTGTCTCGCCATGCTGCAGCCACTCGCTGATACGAGCGGAGAGCGGAGCCAGCATGCCCTGCTTTTGTCTTGAAAGAGCCATCTCCTGCGCGAGCAGGGCATGGTCTTTAACAGAAATGGGCAATACATCCGATGTGCTGTCCGGATCAGGCAGCCGCGACAGCCTGGCCAGTATATTTGTAGTGAGCGTATTATGTGCCTGTTCTTCGCTCAGGAAGAGGTCTTGGGGGGGTGAAACTGTTCGGCCCTGAGCTTGTGTTTCCGCAAAATTGGCAAAGATACGCTCATATACACTATGCAGGCGGCGTTTACAGGCTGGGGCGTTGATGAGGACCAGCGCCGAGCGGTCAGGCAGGTATTCGAAAAAGCTGCGCATTGATGCTGGCCCGCCAGCCAGAATTGGGGCAAGCATGTCCAAGCCTGCAAAACGTTGCCCAAGTTTAAGCTGTTCGCGGATCGCTCTACCCTCATCATCAGCGCAATCGGATTGTTCCCGCAGGCCGTCAAAGGACGCCAGCATCTCTGCCTGGCTTTCTTGGGTCCGCGGATATAGAAACTCTGTTGCGGGAAGTAGGATGACTTCGCTCAGTTCATCGCTTGAACGTTGGCTGAGCGGGTCAAAAGCGCGGATGGAATCAACCGTATCACCGAAAAAATCCAGGCGCAGAGGCCCTGGCGACTCTCCCTGCCAGGCAGGTGGGTAAATGTCAATGATGCCGCCACGCAAGGCTATATCACCTTCCTGACGCACCAGGTCGCAGAGGTGGTAGCCAGCATGGATGGCAGCGGCAATGAAAGCTTCCCGGTCGGTTTCTTCACCGGCCAGTAAGAGTTCGATCTGATCGTGCAGACGCTGAGGTGCAGGCAAACGGCGGCAGATCGCATCAATGGTGGTCAGTACCAGGGCCGGTTCACTGAGCTCCTGCAACTGATATAGGGTAGAGATGCGGGCACTCACCGCTGCAGCCTCTGGTTTGAGCACTGTGTAGGGAGGAATGCCGATGTCTGGAAACTGAAGAAGTGGAGCTGAAGAAAAAAAAGAAAAATCCTGCACCAGGATCTGCATTTCCTCTTCAGACGGAAGAAGACAGCAAATGCTGCGTTTTTCAACCTCAAGCAGCCTTGCGAGAAGCAAGGCTGCTGAGGCGGATGAACATCCGGATATTTCTACAGGGGAATGATTGCCTTCCTGCAGCCGGGCAAGAATGGTCTGCATGAACGGCTATACGAAAAAATACAAAGAGCGGAACAGCAAAAATCAGAACGTGCCGCCGATGCTGAAATCCCAGGTTGAGCTGTCTTCGCCTTCTTTTTTATCCAGGTTAAAGCCAAGGGCCATGCGCAGGGGGCCAAGCGGCGAGGCCCAGTTTATGCCAAAACCGGCTGCCTTTTTGTATTCACTAAAATCCCAGTCATCATCCACATCGTAAACATTGCCAAAGTCGGTGAAGATCTCGCCGTCCAGGCCCATGTCTTTCACCAGCGGGAAGAGAATGCCCAAGTTGACATACCACATCTTGTCGCCACCGATACGCTCACCGGTGATGGGATCCCGGGGGCTGATCTTGGCAGATTCAAAACCGCGGATAGAGTTCATGCCACCCAGGTAGAAATGTTCGTACACCGGCAGTTTATCGTCTTTGTTCTCAAAAGCCTGCCCAGCAGCCCCTTTCACATGAAAGACCGTCTGCCAAACCATGGGAAAATACCAGGAGGATGAGCCTTCTACCTTGGTGTATTCGGCATCCCCACCCAAGGGGCCGCCTGCATAGGCTACCGTGATGCTGTTGCGCGAGCCTTTGGTGGGTGAGAAGTACTTGTCGCGGGTATCCCGCACCAGAGAAAGTTCGCCCTCACTGATAACGTGGATATCTTTGGAGCGGAGGATAACCGACGAGGCGTTCGGTTTGATATCGCTCAGGTCGGTATCAGAAATGGAATAACCATAGTAAATACGCCATTCCTCGAAAAGCGGGTGACCGATATTGAAGCCTGCACCCAGGGTGTCGCGGGTGTAGTCATCATATTCCCTCTTCCAGTCATAGCCTTCCAGTGAACCGGAAACCTGGGAATCGTAGATGCGGGGGTTGGTAAAACGCAGGTTGTAACGGGTGCTTTTGCCGCTGGTATTGGCCTGCAGCGCCAGCCGGTTGCCGGTGCCGAAGAGGTTGCGCTCTGAAATCTCACCCATGAAAAGCAGGTTGTCCGAAGAGGAGTAACCAGCACCCACGGCAAACTGACCGGTCGGTTTTTCTTTGACATCAACCACCACATCAAGCAGGTCTTCACGCATGGTTGGTTTGGGGGTGATATTTACGCTCTCAAAGTAATCAAGCCGATTGAGCTTTTGTGTGGAGGTGCGCAGGGCCTTGGAGTCGAACTTGCTGCCCTCTTCCAGTGCGATATCGCGGCGGATGACGTTATCCCTGGTGCGGGTATTGCCCTGAATTTCAACACGATTGACATACACGACCGGGCCCTGATTAATATCGAGTACCAAATCAATCCGGTTTCCGGTGGGAGCCTTGTTGATTCGCGGATTGATTTCGGTGTAGGCGTAGCCCTGTTCAGCATAGAGGTCGGTCAGGCGGACAATGTCCTCACGCATGGTCTGGCGGTTCAAATACTCCTCATCACGAATTTTGAGGGTGCGCAGCATCTCGGTCTTGTCCTTGATGAGATCGCCGCGGATATCCACCGTGCCAAGCCGGTACCGCTGCCCTTCTTCCACCGGAAAAGTGATAGACAGGCCATTGTCCTGGTGCGCTACCTCGGGCTCTCCAACCTTGGCGTCCAAGTAACCATGGTTGTGGTAGAAGGCGGTAATGCGCTCCATATCCTGATGAAGGACATCCATCCGTAAAATACCAGAACCAGTCAGCCAGGAAATCCACCAGGAGCGGGTCGAAGTCTGAATGGCGTCGCGCAAATCACCATCGGAAAAGTGCTCATTGCCACTGAAATTGACCTGACGGATAACCACTTTGTCCCGTTCCTGGATATCAAAGCGGACAATAGAAGCGCCATCTTCGGTATTTTCAATACTGCTCTGCACCTCGGCAGTGTAGTAGCCTTTGGACTTGTACAATTCCCGGATTTTTTCAGCAGCCTCGTTGACCTTGGCCGGGTTGATGATCGAATTGGCAGTAATGCCCGCAGCATCGCGAATCTCTTGCTCTTTTATCGCAGCAGCACCGGTAATCACCACCTCGTTAATCAGGGGTTTCTCCACCACCCTGAAAACGACTGCCTTGCCATCACTTTCATCCTCGACTTCAACTTCAACGTTGTCAAAAAAACCCATGGAGAAAACGGACTTGATATCTTCCCGCAGCACAACCGGATCGTAGAGATCGCCAGGTTTGGTGGCTATTTTTTGTAAGATTGCACCGGTGTCACTTCGTGTGTTAC
>CAZEIT010000109.1:0-6868 GCA_964512515.1 uncultured Desulfobulbus sp. | reverse complement strand
GTGGTGGAATTAAAACTCCTTGCCGATGCAGGCCTGATCGGTCTTCCCAATGCCGGCAAATCCACCCTGCTGTCCCGGCTTTCCGCAGCTACTCCCAAGATCGCCGACTATCCCTTTACCACCCTTGAACCGCAACTGGGGGTCTTGCATTTTCCCCAGGCCAAATCCTGTGTACTTGCCGATATTCCTGGTTTGATCGAGGGCGCACATCAGGGTATCGGCCTTGGCCATCAGTTTCTACGGCATATCGAGCGCACCGCTATGCTCCTCCATGTGGTGGATGCCAGTGGCGAAGGCAACAAACCACTGCAAGATTACCAGACCCTGATGGATGAACTGGCCGCCTACAATGAAGACTTGCGCCAGCGCGCCCAGCTCATTGTGCTCAACAAGATCGATCTCATCAGCTCTGAGCGGCTGGAAGAACTGCAGCGTGATTTTGCCCGCATCGCTGCGCCGGTGTTGGCCATATCCGCCCAGAACGGCACTGGCCTGGATGCGCTCAAGGACAAGATCAAGGCAATGCTTGCCCGCGCGCAGACGGAGGACCCAGCATGACCCTGCAGCTTTCTTTAGACGAAGGGCTTTTCCAGCGCCAAACCCTCTATAATGAAGCCAGGCGGGTAGTGGTCAAGGTGGGCAGCGCCGTACTCACCGATGACCAGGGCATCTGCGAGGCCATCATTGCCCAGTTGGCGCGGCAGCTCACCTTTTTAAAGGAAACCGACCGGGAGGTGATCCTGGTCACCTCCGGGGCTGTGGCTGCCGGACGGCGGCGGCTGAATAAACCAAAATCCCCGCACGAGGCCCTGAAAATCAAGCAGGCGCTTGCCGCCACTGGTCAGGGCCTGCTCATGCAGGCCTATGAACAGGCCTTTGCCCGGCATGATCAGCCCGTGGCCCAAATCCTGCTTACCCATACAGACCTCTCTAACCGGCGGCGCTACCTCAATGTACGCAACACTATCCTGACCCTGTTCGAGTTTGGGGTGATTCCGATCATCAACGAAAACGATTCGGTCTCCGCAGAAGAGCTACGTTTTTCCGACAACGACACCCTGGCCGCCCTCATGACCAACATGATCGGTGCGGACATGCTGCTTATCCTCACTGATGTGGACAGCCTCTACACGGGTAATCCCCTGGAAGACCCAGAGGCAAGGCCAGTGTATACCGTTGCCCGCATTGATCATAAAATCGAGGCTATGGCCGGGCATTCCACCAGCAGCCTCGGTACTGGCGGCATGGGCGCCAAGATTCGTGCGGCCAAGATGGTGGCGGCCTGCGGCGGCAGTTCCTTTATCGGACCGGGCAAGCGCGCCGACATCCTCCAGGCCCTGTTTAGCGGCGAGCCAGTGGGTACCTTCTTTCTGCCGGATATGAGCCGGGCCATCAACCAGCGTAAACACTGGATCGCCTATGTGCTCAGGCCCGAGGGTGAACTGGTGGTGGACGCCGGTGCGGCCCTGGCCCTGGCGGAAAAGGGTAAGAGTTTGCTGCCCTCCGGGGTACTTGAGGTGCGTGGCCAGTTTGGCATGGGCGCGCCGGTACACTGCGTGGATAGCGAGGGCGGCCTGATCGCCGCTGGCTTGAGCAACTACGCGGCAGCGGATATTATCCGCATCCTGGGTAAAAAGACCTCGGAAATTGCCGTGATTCTTGGGCACAAGGATCATGACGAAATTATCCACCGGGATAACCTGGTTCTCTTTGGCGGCAGCAGTGCAGGCCTGTAATCTGTCTCATCTTTCAGGGTCGCGGTAATGGAAACGGCAAACATCGGCACGCGGATAGTGAGCATGGCGCAGCGGGCAAGGCTGGCCTCGCGCGTTCTGCGCTCCATGAGTGCAGAACAAAAAAATACCCTGTTGCTGGAAACAGCGGCAGCCCTGCTGGCCAGGCAGGAGACGATTCAACGGGAAAACAGCCTGGACATGGCTGCCGCTAAGGAGCGCGGCATGACTAGTGCCATGTTGAATCGCCTCCATCTAAGCGATGCAGTTATCCAGGAAATGGTAAACGGCCTGCGCGAAGTAGCGGCCCTGACCGACCCGGTGGGGGAGATCGAGGAACTGCGCCGCCGCCCCAGCGGCATTCTCGTGGGCCGCATGCGCATCCCCCTGGGTGTAATCTGCATGATCTACGAATCTCGGCCCAATGTTACTATCGACGCCGCGGCGCTGTGCTTGAAATCCGGCAATGCGGTGATCCTGCGAGGTGGTTCTGAGGCCCTGCGTTCAAACCTGGCCCTGGCGGCCGCTTTTCATGAGGTGCTTAAGCGCCACCGTATCGATCCGGACATCATTCAGGTGGTGCCCACCACAGACCGCAGCGCCATTGATGTGCTGCTGGAGCAGGAAGAATCTATTGATCTGGTTATTCCCAGGGGAGGCGAAGGCCTGATTCGGGCGGTGACAGCCAAGTCGCGCATTCCGGTCTTGAAGCACTATAAAGGGGTCTGCCACGCCTATATCGATGTAAACGCGGATATGGAAATGGCGCAGGGCATTATCCTTAATGCCAAGATCCAGCGCCCAAGTGCCTGCAATGCCTTGGAAGGCATATTGGTGCACCAGGCCATTGCCGGGGAATTTCTGCCCAGGGCAGCCATGGCCCTGCACCAGGAAGGTGTGCACCTCTTGGGTTGCAGCCGCAGTCAGGAAATATCCACCCTGATTGAGGCGGCAGAGGAAGAAGATTGGGGTCGTGAATTTCTTGATCTGGCCATGGTGATTCGCGTGGTCGATGACCTTGATGAGGCGCTGGACTATATCGATTGCTACGGTTCCCGCCACACCGAGACCATCATTACCCGCTCCTATGCCAATTCCCAGCGCTTTCTCCAGGAAGTGGACGCCTCAGCGGTGATGGTCAACGCTTCCACCCGTTTCAATGACGGCGGCCAGTTCGGGCTGGGCATGGAGATAGGCATTTCCACCTCAAAGTTGCATGCCTATGGCCCCATGGGTCTAAACGAGCTGACCACCCGCAAATTCGTGGTACTGGGCAACGGCGAAGTCCGCGCCTGAAGCGCGCCGGGAGACACTGCCTTTTCTGTGCAATCCATCGGCATATTCGGCGGCACCTTTGACCCGGTGCATGCTGGTCACCTGGCCCTGGCCAGCCGGGTGCGGGATGTATTTGCCCTGGATAGCCTTATGATTGTGCCCGCGCCCCAGCCGCCCCACAAGCGCCAGCCTGGCGCCTCTTTTGTTCATCGCGCCGCCATGATCGAACTGGCGCTTGCCGCCTGCCCGGACTGTGACCGCATAGTCTGCTCCCGCATCGAGGAAAACCTGCCCGCACCTTCCTATACTATCCACACAGTAGAGGCCATTATGCGGTACTGCGGCGGTCACCGCTTTGCACTGGTGATTGGCATGGATTCCCTGGCCGATCTGCCCAACTGGTATCGAGCCAAGGATGTACTAGCCCTGGTTGATCTCATCGTGGTCAACCGGAATCAGACGCAAGCGGCAGATATCGAACTTTTTATCTCGCGGCTCTCTATCGGCTACCAACCTGTATCCGGTAAAAAAAATGTGTGGCAGAATGAGTGCGGCCGTATGCTGCAGGTACTGATGCATTTTCATTCGCCCTATTCGTCGACCACCATCCGGGAGGCCCTGCGCCGGGGCGAAGAGCCCACTGGCCTGCCCGAGACTGTGGCGGGTTATATCCGCGCACACCGGCTCTATGGCGGTTTTTCCTGAGTATGCGCTACATTGCTGATCTCCACATTCACTCCCTCTTTTCCCGGGCAACCAGCAAGGCCAGCCATCTGCGCGGCCTGGCGGCTTGGGCCGCGGTCAAAGGCATTGATGTAGTGGCCACCGGAGATTTCACTCATCCCGGCTGGTTTGCCCTTTTGCATGAAGAACTGGTGCCGGCCGAAGAAGGTTTTTTCCGTCTCAGGCCCGATCCGCTCTACGATTATGCCGCCCTTCTGCCAGAGGGCCTGCAACCGTGCCGTAACCCGGAAGAGATCCGCTTTATCCTCAGTGCGGAGATCAGTTGCATCTACAAGCGCGGCGGCAAGGTACGTAAAGTGCACAACCTGCTCTATGCGCCAAGCCTTGATGCAGTGCGGCGCATCAACAGCACTTTGGCCAACCTGGGCAATATCAATGCCGATGGCCGTCCTATCCTGGGGCTTGATTCCCGGGATCTGTTGGAAATCGTGCTGGAGCAGGCAGCAGAGGGATTTCTCGTGCCCGCCCATATCTGGACGCCCTGGTTTTCCCTCTTTGGCTCAAAATCCGGCTTTGACCGGCTTGAAGACTGCTTTGCCGATCTGAGCGAACATATCTTTGCCCTGGAAACCGGTCTTTCCTCGGACCCGGCTATGAACCGGATGATTTCCGCTCTGGATCGATACACCCTCATTTCCAACTCTGACTGCCATTCGCCGGCAAAACTGGGCCGTGAGGCCAATATTTTCGATACGGGTCTTGATTACCATTCCCTGCGTAAGGCCCTGCAAATGCCCGCAGATGCCGCTGGCCGCCAGCGCTTTTTGGCCACGGTGGAGTTTTTCCCCGAGGAAGGGAAGTACCACAGTGATGGCCACCGCAAGTGCGGGGTAACGCTTGATCCACAGCAAACACGTAAGCTCAAGGAACTCTGTCCGGTCTGTGGCAAGCCCCTGACCGTGGGCGTGCTCAACCGGGTCTGTGAGTTGGCGGATCGCAGCGAAGCGGTCTATCCTGCTTTTTCGCCCAAGGTGCACAGCCTGATTCCTCTGGTTGAGATGGTGGCGGAACTCTTGCATGTGGGGCCTGCCAGCAAGAAGGTGAGCGCGGCCTACACGCGTCTCATCCGGCTCTTTGGCTCCGAGTTTGGCCTGCTTCTGGAAACACCCCTTGAAGACATACGCAGCCAGGGCCTGGGGCTTTTGGCAGAGGCAATTGAACGGGTGTGGGAAGGCAAGGTTATACGTGAGCCGGGCAGTGACGGGGTTTACGGGATGATCCGTGTGTTCAGCGAAGGTGAGCGGGCTCAACTGATCGGCCAGCAACACCTTTTTCCCCAAACCGAAGCGGTTACGCCGCGAGTTCTCGCAGCTAAACCTGTGCTGGTTGCCAGGGCCGCTGCCCCAGTCTCTGCGAGCAGCCTGCATACAGCCGAGGAGCCGGCACCTGCATTACGTCAGCTCAACGAGGCCCAGTTGGCTGCAGTCATGAGCAGCGCCCCGGTGATTGCGGTGCAGGCAGGTCCAGGTACCGGTAAAACCCACACCCTGGTGAGTCGGGTCAGACGCCTGCTTGAGGAGGGCCAGACACCCTGTACAGTCATCACCTTTACCAACAAGGCTGCCGATGAACTACGCCAGCGACTGCACCTGCAACCAGACTGTAAGGACGCTTGCCGTATTGCCACCTTTCATGGTTTTTGCCTGGAATTGCTCAGAAGCAGACAACCAGGACTGGCGGTGGTGGGCCCGGAGGAGCGTGCCAGCATCCTGAGCAGCCTCTACCCGCAGCTTTCCAGGCAGGAACGCGAGCGTTTGAGTCAGGAAACCAGCACTTCCCTGCTCAATGCCGCTGATCTGTCCCTTCCCAATCAGGTGGGCGAGTATGTGGATGTTCTTGGTCGGAAGAACCTGATCGATCTTGATGCCGTCTGTTACCAGGCCCTGATGCTCCTGCGTCAGGACGGCGAGTGGACGGAGCGTTTCCGGCGCATGACAGGCATGCTCTTTGTCGATGAATTCCAGGACGTCAACGCAGTGCAGTACGGCCTGGTGGCAGCCCTGGCAACGACCAACCCGGTGTTTTGCATCGGCGATCCGGATCAGGCCATCTATGGTTTCCGCGGTGCCAGCCCAATCTGGTTTTACCGCCTCGTGCAGGACTTTGCGGCCGAATATCATGTGCTCAGCCAGAACTACCGCAATGGCGCAGTTATCGTGCAGGCTGCATCTGCGCTCATTGGTCATAATCCGCATGCTATCCAGCCGACCGTCATGGAGGCGATGGCAGTGGTGCAGGCGCAGCTCTATGTGCAATCCTGCGCCAGCCCGGTTGAGGAGGCACGTTTTATAGCGGCCCAGATCGAGGTTCAGGCGGGCGGTCTCTCGCACCGGGGCCTGGAACGCATGGCAACAAGCCCGGAATCCAGCGTTTCCTTTGGCGATATTGCCGTGCTCTATCGAAATTTGCGCCAGGCAGAGGCGGTGCAAAGTGTATTTGCTGAACGGGGTATCCCCTTTCAGCAGGTAGACCTGGAAGCCTTTTACATGCGCGGCGCCTGCCGCCTGCTCTACAACTGGCTCATGCTGCTGAGCGGCCGAGCCGGGGTGGAAGAACTTTTGCATCTCCTTGGGCAGGAGCCTGGCATTGGCGAGGTGCGGCTGACACGCCTGCAGATACTGCTCCGCCAGGGGCAGGCAGAGGCGCTGCCCAATGCCGATAACGCTCTTTGGTTTGTACCTCTTTTGGCAAGTGGGCCGGAACCGCATTTAAGCGCTGCCTTTATCCATCTTTTTCTCGAGATGGACAAAAATATTAAAACTGTATCTTTGTATACGTTTTTTGATATACTAGTGGCAGCTTTGGCAAAACATTACAATTTTGATCCTGAAGAATCAGCCGTCAGCCGCCTGCGCCAAAGCGCCCTGGGGTTTACCGGGCTTGACAACTTTGTCGCCCACCTGGAACGCTACAGCGATGCCGTGCTGTACGACCCAAAGGCGGCGGCAGTGGCCATGTCCACCTTGCATGCGGCGAAAGGGCTTGAGTTTGATGTGGTTTTTATCTGCGGCTGCGAACAGGGACTTTTGCCGATTGCCCCCCGCAAGCCGCTTGAGGGCGCGGCCCTGCAGGAACATCTCGCTGAGGAGCGCCGCCTCTTCTACGTCGGCATGACC
>CAZEIT010000108.1:0-6887 GCA_964512515.1 uncultured Desulfobulbus sp. | reverse complement strand
CATGGCCCCGGTCAGGCAAAAGCTGCAACCCATGGCGCAACCGACCTGACTGGAGATGCACAGGGTGTTTCGATCTTCCTCGGGAATGAGCACAGATTCGATGGCGCGCCCGTCTTCCAGGCAAAAGGCGAACTTGACTGCGCCATCGCGGGAGCGCTCTACCTGCGCAGGTTCAAGCGAACTGATCCGTGCGCGCCTCTCAAGCAGGCTGCGAAAGTCCTTGGCCAGATCGGTCATGGCGCTGAACACAGGCGCACCCGGTTTGTAGAGCCAGGGCAAAAGCTGCTTGCCCCGGAAAGCGGGTTGCCCCTGCTGGACAACAAAATGGATGAGTTTTTCCTGGGTCAGTTCGCGCAGATCAACAGGTCGCAGGGATTCAGTCATGCTCAAGACGGGGGCGGATATGCACAAATCAGAAAAAAAGGCGCAGAGCCTGGGCCCTGCGCCAGCAACAAGGCTGTTTAGCGGCGTTTGACCACCTGCCGGTAGAGAAAGAGTAAAAGAAGCGCGCCACCAGTGGCAATAAGGATATTGCCGATGCTGAAGCTGCTCACCGGGCCAAGGCCCAAAAGTGAGCCCAAAAAGCCACCGACAAAGGCGCCGGCAATGCCGATCAGAGTGGTGACGATGCAGCCACCCGGATCAGGCCCCGGCATAATCCACTTGGCCAGAGCGCCAACAAGAAAACCCATTACGATCCACGAAAGAATTCCCATCTTTTCCTCCTTAGAAGCTATTGCATATTGCACCGGAATGGAACAGATTCAAAACCTGTGTGCGTGGGGTGTGCAAAGCGCACCCGTGCAAGATAAGGCCTGCTTCCACTTGCTGCAACCGCTTTGTGCCAAGTTCCGGTACAGGGCCGAAGGTATTCTGAGGCCGGAGGCTGGCAGGCCAGCAATTTGAAAGAACAAGAGAATTCCAGCTCATGCAAGAAGGATCTATTACTATCATCGGCGGCGGTCTTGCCGGCTGTGAGGCGGCCTGGCAGTCGGCGCAGCGGGGAGTTCCTGTCCTGCTCTATGAAATGAAGCCGCACCGTTTCAGCCCGGCCCATGAAAACGGGAATCTGGCGGAACTGGTTTGCTCAAACTCCTTACGCGCCGCACGGGTTGATTCGGCTGTAGGGCTTTTGAAAGAGGAAATGCGAAGGTTGGGGTCGCTGATCATACAAGCGGCGGATGCCACAAACGTGCCTGCGGGCAGCGCCCTGGCTGTTGATCGCAGTCGCTTTGCCGCCTGGATCAGCGCAAGAATAGAAAACCACCCCGCAATTCAGGTACTGCGGCAGGAAGTGCAGATATTGCCTGCCGCAGATGAGCACAGCCCACTTATTATCGCTGCAGGTCCGCTTGCCACCCCGGAACTGGCCAACGAGCTTGCCCGGATCACCGGATCTGAGCACCTGGCCTTTTATGACGCCATAGCCCCTATCGTTGCCGCCGAGAGCCTGGATATGGACATCGTGTTCCGGAAATCCCGCTGGGATGAGGATACGCCCGGCGACTACCTCAACTGCCCGATTAATAAGGAAGCGTACCTGCGTTTTGTTGCGGCCCTTATCAGTGCTGACAAGGTACCGCTGAAAAGCTTTGAGGAAGCCAGGTATTTTGAAGGTTGCCTGCCCATCGAAGTTATGGCCCAGCGTGGCCCCGATACCCTGCGCTATGGCCCGCTGAAGCCGGTGGGTTTGGCGCATCCAGAGAGCGGGGAGCGTTTTTACGCAGTGATACAACTGCGGGCAGAGAATAAGGAGCAAAGCGCCTACAACCTGGTGGGTTTTCAAACCAAGCTGACCTATGGCGAGCAGAAACGTATTTTCCGAACCATTCCCGGGCTGGAACAGGCAGAGTTCCTACGCCTGGGTTCTATTCATCGCAACACCTTTCTTTGCGCGCCTGCTGTTTTGCGGAACGACCTCAGCTTGCAGAAGGCCCCACACATCTATATTGCCGGCCAGCTTGCCGGGGTGGAAGGTTATGTGGAATCTGCCGCAGCAGGACTGCTTGCCGGTATACACGCCAGCCGCAAGGTGCTGGGGCTGCCCCTGTCTCAACCGCCTGCAGAGAGCGCCCATGCCGCTCTGCTGCGCCACCTGAGCCAGAGTGATCCGGCCCATTTTCAGCCATCAAACATCAACTTCTCGCTTTTTGCCCCGCTGCAGGGCCGCATCCCCAAGAAACAACGGGCTGCCCTGCGGGCAGAGGCCGCTCTAAGCGCCATCAAGCTTTGGCGGCAAAGCCTGCAGAGTTTGTAATTTCATTTCCAGATCAACGATGATATCAAGGAAGCGAGGAAAATGCGACGCAGGCGCATAATAGGCACGTCCTGCGGCACTTTCAGAAGCCGACACCAGAGAACGCCTTGATATGGACTTGGAATTATTCTTCGATAAATCCCCAGAAAGGATAATCCAGCCGATACTCGGCCACTTTTCCGGGCGGATGCTCGCGGCTGGCCACCAGCCAGAGCTCATTGACGCGACTTTCCGGCATCTGTTCCGCAAAGGGATCCCACTGGGTGCTGAGCACCAGGGCATTGTCGGCTGAATAGCCGATATCACCCGAACCCTTGAAGGAACCAAGCTGGGGATGCTGCTCAAACTGGCCGTCCTGGCCGCGTTCCAGCTCAGAAATAACCAGAAAACCAGCGCCGAGCTCATCGCGGATGGCCTCAAGCTGGCGCAGCCAGCCATCAATGCCGGAACGCTTCTGGCTGATATCCTTAAAGGGCAGCTTGTGCAGGCTGTCGATCACCACCACGGTATAATCCGCCTTGGTTTCATGGCGGATAAAATCGATATGACGCCGCATGATTTCAGGTGAAAGCTTGCGGTCATTCACCACCCGAAGCCAGCGCAGGCTCTCTCCTAGTTGCCGGCTTGCCGTAGCCAGCCGGGCCTGTTCTTCGGCATTTATTGTCCCGCTGCGGATATCTTCGGTGCGCAAACGACTCAAACGGCTCAGGATACGCAGATAAATCTTCTGACGGCCGTTTTCAAAATCATAGTAGATGACCGGAATGCGGCGCAGGGCCATGTCTGCCGCTGCCTGGATAAAAAAGGTGGACTTGCCCGCCTTGGGCGTTCCACCCAGGATATTGATGCCATGGATGCCGCCAATGGCCGTATCAAGCTTGCTAAAACCACTGTGGAGCTGCTGATAGGCGCTGCCGCTCTCCTGCTGCAAACGCTGGTTGAAACGGTGAAATTCCAGCGAGGGGCTGGGAAAGGGAGAAAAGGCCCTGCCATTGCGGATCATGAGCGCAACCGTTTTGGCCAGGCCAGAAGGGCTAACGGCTGCCAATGCGCTGAGCGACATATCCCTGGGTGCGTCTTCAGGCCAGGGTATAAGGCGTACCTTGAAGCCGGCTCGGGTGGCAAAGGCGCGGGCCATGGCCTCGGATTCAACCGTATTGCGCATGAATACAAAGATGGTGCGCACCCAGCGCAGACGCTCTGGCTCCAGCTCATCCAGCACCGCTGCATTGGGCACGGCAATGCCAGGAAAACCAAGTTGCCTGAGCGTAAGCAGGTTGCGCTCTCCTTCCACCACAAAAAGGGTGCCGTTTTCGCAACGGTCAATTTCCTCCAGGTTGAAAATCTGGAAGGGAGTTGCGAAAAAATCTTCGTTCCCATACCAGAAGCTGTCGTCTTCCTGCTCCGGATGGACGCAGCGGGCAGCATAACAATTCCCGTTGGCCTGGATATAAGGGTAAACCAGATAACGACCATTGTAGCCGATGCGCATTTCCGTTACTGTTTCCGGCAGGATGCCATCGCGACGGAATTCGTCTAGGAGCTCGGCGGTGAGTTTATCGCCAAAGCCGATCAACTCCTGGTTCAGATTCTGGGCCGGATACTGGCTCTCCCGGCCATAGTACTCGCGCTCCGGCTCATAGCCAGGCACCGTGGCCAGTGGGATGCCCAGGCTGCGGGCAAAGTGCAGAGGGAAACCGCCAGGTGTGCAGCGTTTTGTGCAGCGGAAATAACCATGGAAGTAGCTTTCCGGGTTGAGCAGGACCACCAGGCTTGCTGCCACCTCACCCTGCCCGGCCTTGCTGCAAAAGGGGCAGGACGACTGGAGAACATGGTTGCGGATAACTGCATCGGGCAGGTGCTGTTGATAAAAACTGTTGATAGAGGCCTTATCGCTGGTCATGGATAGCCCATAATTGCCTTGCTGCCTTGAGAATCGAACGATTCATAAGCACTGGACTTCAAACAATATACATCAAAAAAACAATATGCCGAAATCTTTACGTGCACACGACAAGACGTACAAGAAAGGTAATATAACAAGTAAGAACATCATGTTACATGAAAAAACTAAACAATATTCGGTGCGAATGCGGCAAATAGTTGGTCCGATGATAAAAAAATATGACTATTATTTTCTTTGTTTAGTCGTTCTTTTTATATGGTGTGTTGTATATCGTGAATATTTTTGGTTTGATCGACTTTTTCTTTTTGACAAAACAGCCGGAGACACCCTGCATCAATTCTACCCTATCGAATATTTTAAAATCAGCACGATAAAAAATAATATCTTTCCAATTTGGTCTTTTCAGTTTGACCTGGGAGCAAATATATATCGTGAATTTATATATACCAGCCCATTTGAATTAATCTATTTATTATTTAACAACTACAGCTATATTGAATCGCTTCCTGCGGTAACATTTCTAAAATTTTTATTTTCTGCGGTCATATTCCACGCATTTTTAAAAAAAATCAACCTCTCCTTGTCCATTTCACTTCTTGGAGCGATTTTATATGCATTTAGTGGGTACATGATCCTTAACTCGCACTGGTATCATTATCTGGATTACGCGCTTTTTCTATCCTTATTTCTTTATTTTTTTGAAAATTGGTTTAAAAGCGGCTCATGGTTTCCACTTGTTGTCCTGATTGGCCTTATAACCTTAAAAAGAGAGATACAACTCCTACAAATAACTTTTTTCGGCACATTTTATTTGATCTACCGATATGTTAATGATTTTGGATGGAACAAAAAAATATTCATTGTGTACGCGCGCCTGGGCGCCATTTTTATTTTTGGTCTCCTTGTCGGCTCTTTTTTCTATTTTCCTGATATCTAATCTTTTATCCTATCCGGTCGGGTACAAAGCTCCACAGAAAGCATCGAATTAACGAAGAGTGTATTACATCTGATCAGTTTTGATTATTTCCTAAACATCTTACTTCGTGCATTTTCTCCGGACATGCTGCATGGATGGTTCATGTATCTTGGAACGACAAATTACTTCGAAGACTCGACATTTTATATTGGCGCACTCTCGCTCATTTTCTGCATATATGCTTTTTTATATAGAAACAAAAAATATGCGATAATATGGATTTACCCATTAATTATCGTTTTATTGATAATATTTCCTTATCTTATTCAATTTCTAAATGTATTTGTAAGCGGAAGTCTAAAATATCTTTCACTATATTTTTCAATCTTTATCCTGCTTCCGTTTTTACTGATTCTACATGCATGCCAATCAAGAGATGAATTATCTAAACTTTACAAGTTTTCTCTTTTTTCTTTAGCCTCCCTGGTCGCTCTTCTTTTTTACATTATCTTCTATAAAAATAATATTTACATAAAAATAGATCGTTTCCTTTTGTATGCCACATTTTATTTTATATTATTATATATAGTTTGTATTTATTTTTGGAGCAGAAATATTGCGCTCTTTAAATATATACTTTTTGCATCAATAATTATTGAAGTGGTTTTCTTTTCACGGTTGACTGTGAAAAATGCTCCTGCGGCAGTATACCCTTTTTTTTACTACCGTGGAGAATATTATTTCAACAATGAAACACAAAATGCCCTTCAATTTCTAGCAGAAACAGACAAAAATTTTTACAGAGTTGAAAAAGGATACAGAGACGCTTCCCTCAATGATGCCTTGGTACAAAACTATTTTGGCACACAAGCCTACCTTGGTTTTGCTCCATCAGGAATACGGGATTTTTTCTACAATTTCCATCTCTCAGAAAATTCTCCCAACCTGAATTCGTACAGGTTTGGTTTAGAAAAAAAAGAACCCCTGCAATCACTTTTAGGGGTTAAATATTTTCTCTGCAGAAACGATGAAGAATGCAGCGGATTAACCGGATTTTCTCTGATGCATACAATAGACGGCATACGCATATATAAAAATAATTCTGTGCACGCTTTTGGACGTATGTTTTATCGCCAAATCACCCTACAAAATTTTCAGAATCTGACCCCGCCTGATAGACTCGCCCTTGTACCCCACACAGTTATAGTTGGTGCTCCAATCCCCGGCATCGCCCTCGCCAGCAGTCCTTTCCCCGTCTCGCTGAACGCCTCCCCAAATGGGTCTGGTTTTATTGTACACAATTGGAATCAGCACCGTTTTTCCGGCACCATCACCCTGGAACAACCAGGCATCCTATTTTTCCCCATCCCTTATGACCAAGGATGGCAGGTCATAGTCAATGGACAGAGAGAACCCCTCTTGCAACTTGATTTCGGCTTTTCTGGAGTTTGGCTGTCAGCAGCCGGCTACCACAGCATTACCCTTCATTACCGTCCACCTTTTATGCGCATCGGTCTTGCTGTATCGGGTATAAGCCTTGTTTTTGCCTTGTATTTGCGACGACAGTATCCGATATTTCCAGCAGTTTGATGCTTACTTGCTGGACTTTCTCTGCGTTTTTTCTCGAAACCAATCGTTAATCAAACCTTTACCAATGATCATAAAGAGTATTTCTACGCATATCCATATAACTAAAAAAATCTTCAATCCAAAAAGAACACTTGATTCGGTTTTACCTTGTTTCGAAGCTGTAAGTGCAGGGTGAAAATTCAGAGCAATATATGGGTCATCCGCTCCAGGCTGCGATT
>CAZEIT010000107.1:0-6910 GCA_964512515.1 uncultured Desulfobulbus sp. | reverse complement strand
TGGTTGCAGAAGAGCGCCAGTTCACCCAGCGTCAGACCATGGCGCATGGGAATGGCGCAACGACCAACAAAGGAGGCGCAGTCTTCCTTGAGCAGGTTGCCTTCAACCAGGTGGCCGCCAATGGGGTTGGGCCGGTCAAGGATGAGCAGCTCTACACCGGTTGCGGCAGCGGTTTCCAGGCAGTGTACTATCGTCCAGATAAAGGTGTAGACCCGGGTGCCCACATCAATCAGGTCAACCAGGAGGGTGTCGACACCTGCAAACATTTCCGGCAGGGGCTTGCGGGTTTCGCCGTAGAGCGAATAGACCGGCAGGCCGGTGATTACATCATAGCTGTGGCCGGATTCGATCATATTGTCCTGCTTTTCACTGAAAAAACCGTGCTGAGGTGAAAAAAGGCAGGTCAGCTGCCGCGGAAAAGCCTCAAGGATGCGGTCCCGGCTGTGGGTATAAAAACGATCCGTGGATGACTGGTTGGCCAGGAGGCCCAGCCGTTTACCGCGTAAAAACTCAGGTTTGCGGCGGCAGAGTTCTTCAATTCCCAAAAAGAGCATGGCAGCATGTAGGTTGTAGCTTATTGAATATAACTATATTTTACATTGGTTGATTGAGCTCTGCGTTTAATATTTTGCACGCGGAAAAGCCATTTTTTTTTGCAACACCTGGGTTTAGACAAAGATGTCCTGTTTATCTAGCGATAGGGCATGTTCAAAAAATTGAATTTTTTGTCGAAAAAGGCTTGCCAGGAAATGATGTGTTCATTATAGTACCATCAAATACAGAAAACGCGTGTGCGTTTTTTGCGGGCAGAAGCGAGCTAGGCATCGCTTGGTGTCTGGAGCGGGCGCAAGGCCCACAGATATAATTACCTGTAAAGGAGATAAGAGATGAAGAAAGTATTGAGCGTTATGGCAGTTTCCGCCTTTGTTCTGACCGCTGGTGCAGCATTTGCCGGTGGCCCCGGCAAGCAGGGCGCAGGCACCATGCCCGCTGGCTGCCCGGAAGAGTGTCAGCAGCAGATTGATGAACTGCAGGGTTCTCAGGCTCAGCAGAATGAGCAGCTGGCTGCTCACGCTTCTGAGATTGAAGCTCTGAAGCAGCAGGAAGATGTATACAATCCCTGGTACGTTCGTGGCGCCTACAAGCTGGGCTGGGGTTCTCAGAAAGATCACCTGAGCCGCGACATGGATAACGAGCTGGGTCATGGTGGTCAGGCTGCAATTGGTAAGGTTTTCGCTTCTGATTACGGCGATTTTCGTCTGGAGTTTGAATATGCATATCAGGGCGCAGACCTGGATGACATGGACGGCGATGTAACCCTGCAGACCTTCATGGTTAACGGCTACTATGACCTGCCCATCACCGATATGTTCGGCATCTATTTCACTGTAGGCGCTGGTTACGGTAACTACAACCTGGATGCAGGCATCATTGAGACCCCGAACGGTCATGTTAACTATGTTAACCACACCAATGATGTATTCGCCTACAAGGGCGGCGCTGGTATGACCTTCAACTTCACCGAGCAGTTGGCTATGGATCTGGGTTATGAGTACCTCGGCACCTCTGATGCACAGATCAACAACGGTGAATTCACCGACATTCGCAGCCACAATATCGTGACTTCTCTGCGCTTCATGTTCTAATCCACGTTCTACACGGATTAAAAAAGCCTTCCGGTTTTCCGGAAGGCTTTTTTGTTGCTTTTTTTTATGCTTGTTCTGATGCGTATTCCAACTCCAGATCAAAGAGATAGAAGGGACGATGAAAATGCGATGCCGGTGTACTCAGCATGCGCTGGAGCATTTACGAAGTAACTATCGGAAGTGCCTTGATTGGAATTGGAGTAACTTTCCTGCGTTTTGATCGCCTCTCTTATCCCAGACCTACATCCAGCATCATCATCACGGTGAAACCGGCCAGGGTGGTCATGGTAACCGTATCAATGTTGTTCGGGTTGCGCTGGGATTCCGGAATCAGCTCTTCCACCACTACAAAGATCATTGCGCCCGCGGCAAAGCAGAGGGCAAAGGGCAGGATGCCCTGCATGCTCATGACAAAATACGCGCCGATGACCCCGGCGACAGGCTCAGCCATGCCAGAAAGCTGGCCATACCAGAAACTCTTTTTCCGGCTCATACCTTCGCGCCGCAGCGGCATGGATACCGCGGCCCCTTCCGGAAAGTTCTGCAGGCCAATGCCCAGAGCCAAGGCCATGGCGCCGCCAAGGGTGGCCGAAGGCAGGTCGGCTGCCACTGCGCCGAAGGCCACGCCTACCGCCAGACCTTCTGGGATGTTGTGCAGGGTGATGGCCAAAACCAGCAGGGTACTCCGTTGCCAGGGGGTCTGCACGCCTTCCCGCTGCGACATGGCCATGCCAGGATGCAGGTGAGGTAAGACATAGTCAATTAGCCGCATGAAGAGGCCGCCACTGAAAAAGCCTATGGCAGCAGTGAGCCAGGCTATCTGTCCCAAGTCTTCGGCCATACGGATGCCAGGGGCCAGAAGCGACCAGAAACTAGCGGCAATCATGACGCCAGCGGCAAAACCCAGCATGGCATCCAAAAGCTTAGGCCTGATCTCCCGCTGCAAGAAAACCATGGCCGCTCCTGCCGCAGTCACCGCCCAGGTAAAGCTGGTAGCAAGCAGCGCTTGGACAACAGGGTTGAGTTGCTGGAAAAAATCAACCATTAGGTTCTCCTTATGAGAGCTTCAGAGCTCTAAACGCGTATGGACTCATCGAATAAGCCAGTAGTAGCACAGCATGACCACTATTATACTGAGGGCCCGGAAGCTTTGGCTAATGAAAATGAGCTGGCCTGCCAGCACTGGTTTGAAAATGCCAGCATAGTAGGGGTATTGATGCCGTAGGGCACGCACCGGCGAAGAGAGTACATTGCCGGCAAGCAGAGCCAGCACTACCTCCTGTTGCGCTAGGGAGCCGCTGGCGAGCAAAGCGCCCGCTGCCGCCACTCCGGCGGTGAATTCTGCGGCCACCTGAAAGCTAATGATGCTGATTGCCTGGGGTGAGAGCCAGCCCAGCCAAGCCAGGTGTTCGGTCATGAACAGTTCAGCCTGGGCAAAAAAGCCCGCTTCATTGAGGAAGTAGAAAAGTATATAGATGGGTACCGTATAACTGGCGATTTTACGGATTCTCTTGCGGAACCGTTTCTTGGTGTTTGTCCAGGCGTCACGAAAGGAGCGGGTCTTTGTCTGGTGTTCTGCTTGCGGCGAGGCAACAGGTTGCGCCGGCAGGAGTATGCGGGCGATGATGGCGATAATCAGGGTGCGGAGGATCGCGGCTCCCACGGTCAGGCCCAGGTAAACCAGCGCCGCCCCCTTGATGATGGGCGCCATGATGAAAAAGGTGGTGGGCAGGTGCAGAAAGTTGCTGGGTAGGCTGTTGAAGAGATTGGCCAGGATGAGTTCCTTGCGGCTGATGTGCCTTTCATTGTATCCTTCGGCTAACATGGTGTTGGCCGCCAGGCCTGAAAAAAAGCAGATGGAAAAGGAGGCTGCCGCCAGGGTGGGGAGATGGGCAAAGCGGGTGAGCGGCTGGGCCACGGCCGCAATTTTTTTTGTCCAGTTGAGGGACTCGATGAACAGGGCGACCAGCAGGCCGATACTGAGATAAATGAGCAGGCGCGTCAGCGGCCAGCCAAGGTGCTGCCACAGGTGGGGCAGAGAAAGGTCTGCAAACATGCGTTTTTGGTTGTCGGATATATAATGTGAATGAGAATTATGCTGAACAAGCCGGGCCGCACTATAGCCGGATTGCGGCAAAGAGGCAAAGGTGAGAGATGAAAACAAAGGTGACCACTGAAAAACTACCTATCCTGCTCTGGGTGGACAATCTGGAAGAGGAGGCCCTGGGCCAGGCGAAAAATCTGGCCAACCTTCCCTTTGCCTTCCACCATATCGCCCTGATGGCCGATGCCCATGTCGGTTACGGCATGCCCATTGGCGGGGTTTTGGCCACTGAAGGCGCGGTTATTCCCAATGGGGTCGGCGTGGATATCGGCTGCGGCATGTGTGCGGTCGCCACCGGTCTGCGTGAGCTCAGCCACGAGCAACTCAAAGACATCCACCGCACCCTGCAACAGGTGGTGCCGCTTGGCTTCAAACACCACCGTCGCCCCAGAAGTTCGGAACTCATGCCCCCTGTACCAGGCGGATTTGATCTTGCAGACCTGCCGGTTGTCGCTGCCGAATTTGCCAGCGCCCGCCGCCAGTTGGGCACACTTGGCGGGGGCAACCATTTTATGGAAATCCAGCAGGGTAGTGATGGCCATATCTGGCTAATGGTACATTCCGGCAGCCGCAACCTCGGCTATCAGGTGGCCGGAGTCTACAACAAGCTGGCCATACGGCTTGCGGAAAAGGGCGGGACGCGCATCCTGCCCGCCAAGTGGCAACTGGACTTTCTGCCCCTTGGCTCGGAAGAGGGGGAGCGCTATTTGCGCGAGATGCGCTACTGCGTCGAATTCGCTAAGGCCAACCGCCGGGAAATGATGCAGCAGATGCAGGAGGTGGTGGCTGAGCTTAGCGGCTGCGACAGCTTTGGGCAGGCCATTGATGTGGCCCACAACTACGCCGCCATGGAAGAGCACTTTGGCCGCGAGGTCTGCGTGCACCGTAAGGGCGCCACCCGTGCAGGTCAGGGAGAGCAAGGTATTATCCCTGGCTCCCAGGGCAGCTTCAGCTATATTGTGCGCGGCCTGGGCAATGCCGATGCCTTTTCTTCCTGCTCCCACGGCGCTGGCCGGGTGATGGGCCGCAAGGAGGCCCAACGCCAGCTTGATCTGGAAGAAGAACTGGCTAAGCTCAAACGCCGCAATGTTGTCCATGGCATCCGCAGCCGCAAACACCTGGACGAGGCGCCGGGTGCATACAAAAATATTGAGCAGGTCATGGCCAATCAGCAGGATTTGGTCACAATTGAAGTGGAGCTACAGCCTCTGGCCGTGGTAAAAGGATAATTTTGCCAGACAAAAGTTCCAATTCCATATTGAAAAAATTGCCGGCAGGCTCCCCTTTGCTGCAGCTGCCTGCCTGGTTACGCTCTGTTTTCGTTTTCATTCCAGGGAGTTCTTATGCACGCGCCTGTCATGCAACTGTATCGCCAGATTACGGAAAGCCTCAGTTACTGCTTCAATATCGAGTCAGCCCGGCCACTGAGAGCCGAAGAACTGGAGCGTCTGCGCCTGATCCTGGCAGACGGTTTTCTGGCGGATTCCATCAGCACAAGTCCGCTTCTTGCCGGTGAGCGGGTGGTGGAGATCGGCCCGCGCCTGAATTTTGCCACGGCCTGGTCCGCCAATCTGCTTGCCATCTGCCAGGCGGTCGGTCTGGACGCGGTCACCAGAGTGGAACGCTCCCGCCGCTACCTGGTGCCTGAGGGTGAAGATATGGACGCCTTTGCCACTGCCCATCACGATCGCATGACCGAGTGCGTCTATCCCGCCCCGCTCACCACCTTTGCCACCGGCATTGTGCCTGAAGAAGTTTATGAGGTGGATCTGATCGGCAAGGGGCCCGAAGCCCTGCTCGACATCCCAGGACTGTCCATGGACGAGTGGGACAGAAACCTGTACTACCGTTATTTTGTCGAGCGCTGTGGCCGTAACCCCACCATTGTTGAGTTGATGGATTTGAACAACGCCAATTCCGAGCACTCGCGGCACGGTTTTTTCCGTGGCTTGCAGGTGATCGACGGCGTACCCTACGAAAGAACCCTGTTCGATCTGGTAAAAGGCACTTTGGCGGCCCATCCCAAGGGTAGCCTGGTGGCCTTCAAGGATAACTCCAGTGTCATCCGTGGCCGGAAACTGCACACCCTGCTGCCGGAGGCACCGGGTGCACCATCTGCCTTGAACCTTAAAGAAGTTGAGTATCATCCGCTCCTCACTGCGGAAACCCATAATTTCCCCACCGGGGTTGCGCCCTTCCCAGGATCGGAAACCGGCACCGGCGGTCGTATTCGCGACGTGCAGGGCACGGGCCGGGGCGCCTTTGTCATGGTGGGTACGGCTGGCTACTGCGTAGCCAATCTGCACATTCCTGGCTATGACCTGCCCTGGGAGTTGCCCCTGCCCTGCCCGGATACCCTGGCACCGGCGCTGAGCATTGCCATTGAGGCGAGTAATGGCGCCTCCGACTATGGCAACAAGTTTGGCGAGCCGCTCATCCAGGGTTTTGTCCGCAGTTTTGACCTGCGTCTGGAAGATGGAGAGCGCTGGGGTTTTCTCAAGCCCATCATGTTTACCGGCGGTATCGGCCAGATAGCCGATGGTCACACCGAGAAGAAAAAGGCGCTCAAGGGTATGCGCATTGTGCAGGTGGGCGGCCCGGCCTACCGGGTGGGTTTTGGCGGCGGGGCCGCCTCTAGTATGCTCCAGGGAGAGAATGAGTCTGAGCTTGATTTTGACGCGGTCCAGCGCGGCGATGCGGAGATGGAGCAGAAGATGAACCGGGTCATCCGCGCCTGCAACGAGATGGGTGGTAAAACCCTGATCGAGGTCATCCACGACCAGGGCGCAGGCGGGCCGGCCAACGTACTGAAAGAATTGGTGGAAGAAGCGGGCGGCTGGGTGGAGATTCGCAATATCCGGGTAGGCGATCCAACCATGTCGGTGCTGGAAATCTATGTGGCCGAATATCAGGAGCGGGTTGGTCTTTTGCTCAACCCGGAAAATATGGCCCAGTTTCAGGCCATCTGCGCGCGGGAAAAGGTGGGCTGCGAAGATTTGGGCGAAGTTACTGGCGATCTGCGCTTTATTGTGCATGACCGCAACAATGGCACCACCCCGGTCAATATCGAGATTGACCAGCTCCTGGGCAATCTGCCCCAGAAAACCTTTAGCGACAGCACGCGCAAGGTGCGCTACAGCCCTCTGACCTTGCCGGAGAA
>CAZEIT010000106.1:0-6917 GCA_964512515.1 uncultured Desulfobulbus sp. | reverse complement strand
CACTGGTCTCTGCCTGCTGGCGGCAATCAGCCATCTCTTCGGCGGCAACAGGTTGTCTCACCTGGCAAACCGTATGGTCTGGCTCTCCATCATCACCATCTGCAGCGCTTTTCTGGCCATTGGCATGGAGTTGGAAAGTCCGTGGCGGATGGCGATCTACAACATCACCTCGCCCAACCTCAGCTCCAATATCTGGTGGATGGGTACCCTCTATGGCCTGGCAGTGGGTTTTCTTCTGCTGGAATTCTGGCTTATCCTCACCAAACACTATAAAATCGCGCTCTTTCTGGGTGTTTTAGGCGCACTTGCCGAAGTAGCAGCCAACACCTGCCTGGGCGGAGTATTCTCCACCCTGGCTGCCCGCCCCTATTGGTATGGCGCGCAACTGCCCATTTACTTCCTCGGATGTGCTTTTCTCTCTGGTGCGGCAGCCACGATTTGCTTCACGCACTTTGCCTATGCCCTGCGCAGCAAAAAGCTGCCTGAACAGGTTGCCTCCAGCATGCAGGCTGCAGGTCAGGTTCTTTTGCTGATGCTGGTACTAATCAGCGTGTCTCTGTTCTGGAAAATGACCTCCAACTATGTTGGCGGCACCTCTGCAGGCAGAACAGCGGCCGACGCGCTGATTGCAGGCCCGCTCTCCACCCAGTTCTGGGTTTTCGAGGTCGCCATCGGCCTGGCCATTCCTATCCTGCTGCTGGTCCTGTCACGCCTGAAAAGCCCGCTGATTATGACCATCTCATCCCTGATGGCCCTTACCGGCATGTTTTTTGCTCGCTTGAATCAGGTGGTTGCAGGACAGATCGTCTATCCCACCTTTGAATTGGAATCTGCCGCTGTTTACGCATCGTACGCACCCTCCTGGGCAGAATGGCTGATTATTGCCGCTGCTTTTGGCCTGACTGGTTTGGCCTTTGTTCAGGGTGAACGGTATTTCGGCGTCCGTTTCATGGAATCCAACCCTCACTGAACCCTGCTTATCGAGGCGCAGAACGCCTGCATACAACAGGGTTCACAGATTACGAGCATTCCAGCATGCCCTGCTGAAGCGAGGAAAAATGGTTGAAGATAACAAGGCGCTTTTTACCATCGGAATGGCCGCAGAAATACTCGGCTTACACCCGCGCACCTTGCGGAGTTATGAAAAGGAAGGGTTGATCAAACCTGCCCGGCGGGGAAAATGGCGGTACTATTCCACCGACGATATCAAATGGATTGAATGCATACGCGAAATGATCCATGTTCAGGGTATTTCCATCAATGCCCTTAAAAAGCTGCTGGCCTACACTCCGTGCTGGAATATTGCCAACTGCTCAAAAGATCGCAGAAAACTATGCACTGCCATCTTTTCCAACAATCTGGTTCCTAAAAAGCTCGCGCCCAAAAAAAGCAGCAAACCACTGGAACCAAAGCATAGTTCGCAGGTTGCCAAATAAATCATAACCCGCTTGTACCGGTGGCAAAAAAACTCCTTTGCCACCGGTGCGCCTGTATCTCCGTGCAGCTCCCTTCTCTCCCTTGCCGCAACACGTCTGAAAGTTGATTGAAGCCGGCATGCTTATCGAGTATATAACAGTGTTGTTATACGGTTTACCCAGTCCAATTGCAGTGGCATACGGGTACACGTATCTGCTGTTCAATGCTCCTTAACGCCCCCTTCTATCACTATGAAAAAGATCGTTCAGCTTACGGCGGCCTGCGGTCTGGCTATGCTCTGCAGTGCAGGCACAGGCTTGAGTGCAACAAATTCTGCCCAGGTTTCTGCTGAAACACAAAAAAATCTGGATGCGTTACAGACAAACCGTGCATGCCCCGGCTGTAATCTGGCTGGTGCAGAACTGACCCGTATGAAACTTGCCGGAGCCAATCTGGAAGGGGCCAACCTTTCAGGCGCCCGCCTGCTTCTGGCGGATCTGGCTGGGGCGAACCTGCGCAATGCCAACCTCAGCGGGGCGAACCTGGGTGGAGCCGACCTGGCCAAGGCAGATATCACCGGTGCGAACCTCAGCGGGGCAGTACTTGAAGGCACCTTCATCAGCCAAGAACAAATTCAGTCGGCAACAGGCTATACGCCGGAAAAAAGGCTGGAAATACCCGATGAAGAACTGCCCGCACGAGATACCGCAGATCTTCCGCCTGATTCTGACATGAGGCCTGCAACAAGTACAGATGACGCCACCGAACTACCGCCGCCAGAGAAGGTGGCGCAAACAGTGACAACTGAACAAGATGCAGCAGCCAGCAAACCCCTGCCTGTAGCTCCAGCCGAAATTGAGCAAAGCCAGCCAGTGGAAGACGAGACTGTCGTTGGTGCCGTTTCACCCGAGGCTGTGGCAGCCGAGGAAAAAGAAATGCCTGCGGAACCAAGTCGTGCGCAAATTGCTGCGCCTTCCACCACCACAGGCACGACGGCAGCCAAAGCATTGCCGGTAGCTCCCGGCGGTGATGTTGACCCGGCGCGGGCCGCTCTAGCACAACATCAAAGCGAAACTCCTGTACCAGAACCAATACCCGAAACAGCAGTCAGGTCTGAATCTGTTCTGCCAGCGCAAGAAGCGGCACAGCCTGCTGAACAGGAATCGCCTGCAGATGAAGGGGCCGCAGTGGCTGCCCCACCTGCCGAAGCCAGTCAGAACGAGGCAACCCTGGACAGCAGCCGCGAGCAACTGGTCAAGCAGCTTTTCAAACAGAAGCAGTGTATTGACTGTGATCTTTCAGGCCTGAATTTTTCCGGGCGAGATTTGGAAAAGTTTGATCTGGAAAGGGCCAACTTCGCAAACAGTAATCTGAGCAAGACAGACTTGCGCAAAGCCAATCTCAAGGGAGCCAACCTACGTGGCGCTATGCTGCAAGGCGCTGATCTGCGTAAAGCAGATCTGTACCGGGCAGACCTGCGCGGAGCAGACCTGAGCGGCGCCCGCCTTGACGGCGCTTTGCTGGATTCCGCCAGCATGGATGGTTCATCTGCTGCCCCTGCTGACGTGCAGGAATACGAGTGATCACTATATATAGTGCATGTCATGACATTTTTATTGACAGGCACAAGAGCCCTTGCTATATAAAAAAGTTCATTTGAATTTTTATCACCATTTGTGAGGAATACTCCATGGCTAATCATAAGTCTGCAGAAAAACGTGACCGTCAGTCCAAAGTACACCGCCTGCGCAACCGCATGAACAAATCGGCGATGAAAAACGCAGTCCGCCAGATTGAAGAAGCCCTTGTTGCAGGGTCTGAAGAGGATGCAAAAAGCGCCTTGCAGCGCGCCATCCCGGTTATCAGCAAAACAGCCGCCAAAGGCACCATTCACAAAAAAAGAGCGGCTCGCAAAATTTCCCGTCTCACCAAACGGGTCAACAAAATGCAGGCTTTAGGCTGATTGCTGAACAAGCATTTTCCTTCTAGTTGCTTTTTCAACCACGGAAGCTTCTGCTTTCGTGGTTTTTTTTATGGCCATTTCCGTTCACTTTCCTGCCTGTACCACTCTTTTTCTTTGTCTGAGCAGTTTTCCGTCAAAAGCACGCCATCGCAGCAGCCTTCATAATATCTCATGGAAAAACTTGTACAGAAGCGTTTTCAATTGGTGTAGGCTGTAGCTTTTTCTGCGAAAAGAAAACAGGCGGCATAGTGGCCGGATTGCGGCATGCCCGATTGTACCACCAGCGTCTGGCCAGGTTATTCTCGCCGCAGTTGTCTTCCATGCAAACCGTTTTACCCTTCAGGCTAAGCCATGAGAACCAGTACCTACCGCGAAATCCCATATAATTTTACCTCCGCCGACGACCGCCTCATTATCCGCCAGCTTTTTGGCGAATCTGTCTGGGATGATGTGGAAGAACTGCGCAGCCAGCGGGTCACTGGCCGCTCGGCCCGCCTGCTCATGCGCTTCATGGGCGATCTCTTCATCCTCCACCGCAACCCCTTTCTTTTGCAGGAGTTGATCGATTCGCCCAAGCGTCGCCGCTATCTCTTCAAAACCATGCTCAAGGATTTGAACATCATTGCTGAGACTGCCAAGGGTCACAGCCATGACAAAGCACGCATGGACAAGGTGCTGCATCTGGTGGAGGCCTGCAGGCAGCAGGCCGACAACCTGCGCGCCAACCTTGAGCAGGCCAAAACCAGGCAGGCCGCGATCCGCAAGGAGCTAGGGGCAGTAGTTGGGCCGGATAATGTGTGCATGGACCCTTTTGTCCTGATCAGCCACGCCACCGATGCCACGGACTGGCGTCTTTATCTGCCCATAGCCGTGGTGCGGCCAAGCGTAGAGGCGCAGCTTCCTCCCCTGCTTGAGGCGATTGCCAAATTGAATCTGCATGTCATTCCCAGGGGCGGCGGCACCGGGCTAACCGGCGGGGCTGTGCCGGTAGCGGCAGACTGCGTCATGATCAACACTGAAAAGCTCAACCGTATCGACGGCATACACCACCTGCAGGCGCAGACAAACGACGCCCCTGACTGCACGGTTTTGCGGCTGGAGGCCGGGGTAGTTACCCAGAAGGCCATGCAGTACGCAGAGGAGCGCGGCTATGTCTTTGCCACTGACCCCACCAGCGCCTGGGCCTCGACCATTGGCGGCAACATCGCGGAAAACGCGGGCGGCAAAACTGCAGTGCTCTGGGGCACGGCCATCGACAATATCGCGGCCTACACCATTGCCATGCCTGGCGCCGAACTCTTACAGGTGCGCCGGGTTAACCATCCGCTACGAAAAATCCTGCCGGATGATGAGGTGGTCTTTGAGGTGCATGACCAGGCCGGTGAGTTGTTGCGTACTATCAGCCTGCGTGGAGATGAAATCCGCAAAAAGGGCCTGTGGAAAGACATCACCAACAAGGCACTCAGCGGCCTGCCTGGGGTGCAAAAAGAGGGCACGGACGGAATCATCACCTCGGCGGAGTTTGTCCTCTACAAGAATTATCCGAAAAAGCTGACCTTTTGCCTGGAGTTCTTCGGCGACAGCATGGACGAGGCCAGCCGGGTGATCGTTGAGCTGTCGGATTTCTTCGTCAACCAGGGTGAAGAGGCGCTGATGGCGCTTGAGCACTTTGACGAGGAGTACATCCGTGCCATTGACTACAAATTCAAGGCAGCACGCAGCATGCCGCCTAAGGCGGTTCTGCTCATCGATATGGTGGCGCACACCACCGGGCAAATCCTGCGCGGCAAGCAAAACCTGCTGAATTTACTTGAAAAATATCCGAACACTGAAATTTTTGTAGCCGCCGACAGCGACGAGGCCGCCCGTTTCTGGCGCGACCGTAAGCGCCTGGGCGCCATTGCCGCCCGCACCAATGCCTTCAAACTCAACGAAGACATAGTTCTGCCTCTGCATACCCTGGCCGATTTTGCCCGTTACATCGACCAGTACAACCTGGATGAAGACCAGTTCAGTCAGAAATGCGTAATTCATGAAATCATGGATTACCTCAGCATTGCCGAGCCGATTGAAGATCCAGACTGGCTGGAAGCCAAGATGCCCAAGGCCGAGGAACTCTGTGCCAGCGCCCTGGATGACCTAGCAGTCAAGGATCGCAGTGCCATGCAGCAGGAAAAGGCCATCAAAACCTTGTTGTCTGGTTTGACCGAGCTCTTCCGCGGTTATCCCCGCATCCTGGCCTCTGTGCGCCGTGTCCATGACGAGGCCCGTAAGCGCCGCATCATCATTGCCACCCACATGCATGCCGGTGACGGCAATGTGCATGTCAATATCCCGGTATTTTCCAATGATCGGGTCATGATGCGCCGGGCAGAGCAGACTGCAGAGGCAGTGATGCAAAAAGCCATAGATCTGGGCGGGGTGGTCAGTGGCGAACACGGTATTGGCATCACCAAGATCAAGTTTCTGGAAAAGGAACGGGTGGAGGCCCTGCGCAGATATCGCCAGGAGGTCGATCCCAGGGGTCTGATGAACCCCGGTAAGCTGGATGCTGCCGACATTATGGACCGGGTCTTTACCCCCTCCTTCAATCTGCTGGAGTTGGAGGCGCGCATCCTCCAGCACAATTCTCTGGAAACCCTGGCCTCAAGCATTGCCCAGTGCATTCGTTGTGGTAAGTGCAAGCCGGATTGCTGTGTCTTTTCACCGGCCGAAGCCTTATTTTTCCACCCGCGCAACAAGAATCTGGCCATTGGCTCGCTTATCGAGGCACTGCTCTACGACATGCAGCGCTCTCACTTTCCCCGCTTCCACCAGCTTAAATACCTGGAAGAAGTGGCAGACCACTGCACCCTCTGCGGCAAATGTCTGCCGCCCTGCCCAGTCAATATCGATACCGCGGCCATTTCCGTACTGGAACGCCGTATCCTGACTGAACGCGGCTACAAACACACCCCCCTGCCCACCCGCATGTCGCTTGCGTATTTAAAAACCCGCAACCGGGCATTCAACCGGCTTTTCCGTACCACAGTAGTACGGGGCGGAGCAGCGGCACAGCGTTTTGCAGCCAGACTCTTGCCAAAACTGCCTGCCAGAATCAAACAACAGAAATGGCGGCCGCTTGCCATGCTGGCCTCGCCCATGCCGCAACCCTCGGTCAAGGTGCTGCGCCAATACCTGCCCCAAACCTCGCTCAACGAAGCCCTGCTCTTTAATCCGGACGACTTCAGTGCCTCGGGTAAGGCTGTTTTTTATTTTCCAGGCTGCGGCTCCGAGCGTTTGTACAGCGATGTGGCTATGGCTGCCCTGTACATACTTATCAAGTCCGGGGTGCGGGTGGTGCTGCCGCCCGCCAACCTCTGCTGCGGCTTTCCTGCCAGAGCCAATGCCAAGATGGAGATGCACGGAGATGTCACCCTACGCGACACCATCATCTTAAGCCAGATACGGGACATGCTCGGCCACCTGGTTTTCGATGCTGTGGTGGTCAGTTGCGGCACCTGTCGGGAGGCCCTGCACGAACTGGGCGTGGAGGATA
>CAZEIT010000105.1:0-6931 GCA_964512515.1 uncultured Desulfobulbus sp. | reverse complement strand
CCGGTTCCGAGCGAGGCAGTCATGCCCTTTATCGGTTTTCTGGTGGCAGATGGCAGTTGGAGCCTTGGTCTGGCCTTGTTCGCCACCAGCATGGGATCCTTGGTGGGTTCCTTGCTTTCCTACTGGATGGGTTACTATGGCGGTAAACCGCTGGTCTTGAAAGTGGGTAAATATCTGCTCCTCAATCCGCGCGATCTGGAGCGTACCGAACGCTATTTCAACCGCAAGCAGGGCCTGATAACCGTCTTCATCGCGCGCTTTATACCAGTGGTCCGTCATCTCATTTCCATTCCTGCCGGAATCGGCAAGATGCCGCTGCTGCCGTTTTTGCTGGTTTCGGTCACTGGCGCAACCATGTGGAACGGTTTTTTACTGTACTGCGGCATGCAGTTGCGCAGCCGCTGGACACTGGTGCAACATTATTCCCATCAGCTTGATATTCTGATCGTCATTCTTTGCGCTGCGGTTGTGGTCTGGTTTTTTGCCATGCGCTGGAAGCGCAAGCGGTTGGGCAAAAGCGTGTAAACACTGAACACCGCCGCTGTCGCTCTACCTGCAATCTCTGCGCGGTGCTGCCATACAACACGCCTTCCCTGTCTTGTTCAGGGATTATCCGTTTCCTTCAGCAGTTCAGCTCTGCGTCTCGTTGGAATCCTTGCAAGAATCTTAGGCAAGGTTTACCTTTTCAAGGTATATCGGCTCAATGGCAACATTCCATTCTGACATTCTGACATTCTGATTATGCGTCGCAATTGCGAAGGGAGACAGCCAAGATATGGCCAAAAAATCATTTGAAAGCGCCCTGGCCAGGCTTGAGCAGATTACGGCGGAACTGGAAGCTGGCGATTTAACCCTGGAAAAAAGCCTGGCCAAGTTCAGCGAAGGAATAGAGTTGGCCAAGTACTGCAACACCACTCTTGAAAATGCACGCGAGCGGGTTGAGTTGCTTACAGGCAAGAACGGTACCTTGAGCGCTGCGCCCTTTGCCGGAGAGGACAATGGAGATCAAAACCTATCTGAATGAACAGCTGGAGCTGGTTGAACACGAACTGGCAGGACTCATGCTGGCAGCTAACGGGCCGTTTGCACGCCACATTGAAGCCATGCGCTACAGTCTTTTCTCGGGCGGTAAACGGCTGCGTCCTATCCTTTGCCTGGCTGCGGCTGACGCGGTCTGCGGCAGTGCCGAATCACGGCGCAATGCCTTGCCGATTGCCTGCGCCATTGAATGCATCCACACCTATTCCCTCATCCATGACGATCTTCCCGCCATGGATAACGACGATCTCCGCCGCGGCAAACCCACCAACCACATGATTTACGGTGATGCGGCAGCCATTCTCGCTGGCGATGGTCTTTTGACCTATGCCTTTGAACTTTTGAGCAGTGCCTCAACCGCCACCCTGGATGACCAAGCGCGCATCCGTATTATTCAGGTGATAGCCAGGGCAGCGGGCTCACAGGGCATGGTGGGCGGGCAGTCGCTGGATATGATCTATGAAAGCAAACAGGCTGGCTATGAAGTGCTGCACACCATCCACCAAAGCAAGACCGGCGCTCTGATTACCGCCTCCATAGAAGTGGGAGCCATCGCTGCCGCTGGTGATGAGATCCAGATATCCAGCCTGCGCAGCTACGGCGAACAGGTGGGCCTGGCCTTTCAGATTATTGATGATCTGCTTGATCTGGAATCCAGCATTGAGGAGCTCGGCAAGGCGGTAGGCAAAGACGTTGAGGCGCACAAACTCACCTTTCCCGCTCTTTTTGGGGTGGAAACCTCGCGTATCATGGCTCAGGATGCTGTAGGCGCGGCCCTCAAGGCGCTGGATAGTTTTGACGAGCGTGCCGACCATCTGCGCGCCCTTGCTCGCTATATTGTTGAGCGGAGAAAATAACAATGCTGCTTGTGGACAAGGAGCCGCTGGTGCGAAAAAAATTGCTGCAAGGCATCCGCTCTCCCCAGGACTTGCGCGGCCTGAACCTGGCCGATCTGGAAGACTTGGCAACAGAACTGCGCGATACCATTATCGCCACGGTTGCCGAAACCGGCGGCCATCTGGCTCCAAGTCTGGGCGTGGTTGAATTGACTCTGGCCCTGCACTACGTGTTCGATACCCCAAACGACAAGCTGATCTGGGATGTGGGCCACCAGGCCTATGCACATAAGCTCCTCACTGGTCGGCAGCAGCAGTTTCACACCCTCAGGCAGCATGGCGGTTTGAGCGGCTTTCCCAAACGCGCGGAAAGTGAGTACGACACCATTGAAACCGGGCACAGCTCCACCTCCATTTCCTTTGGCCTGGGCTTGGCGACGGCAAAGCGTATTAAAAAAACCCCAGACAAGGTGGTGGCGGTGATTGGTGATGGCTCCATGACTGCGGGCCTGGCTTTTGAAGGGTTGAACCATGCTGGCGATCTGGATGAAGACCTCATTGACATTCTCAATGACAATGAGATGTCCATCTCCGAAAATGTGGGTGCGCTTTCCAGTTTCATGAGCCGCAAGCTGACCGGCAAGACCATCCGCCGCCTGCGCGATCATATTGAGGATCGCTTACTGGCACTGTCCACAGTGGGCGAAAACATCCTCAACCTGCTCAGGAAAAGCGAAGAGAGTATGAAGGCGTTTTTTACGCCGGGCATGCTCTTTGAAGCTTTCAAGTTCAAGTACGTAGGCCCCATTCCTGGCCACGAACTAGAAGACCTCATCGCTACCCTGAGCAATGTGCGCGACCATAACCACGGCCCGGTGCTGGTGCATGTAATCACCACCAAGGGCAAGGGCTACGAGCATGCAGAGCGGAATCCTGGCAGCTACCATGGAGTTGGGCCCTTTGATATCGAAAGCGGCAAGGCAAAACCATCCCGGCCCGCGCCGCCATCCTATACCAAAATCTTCGGCGAGACCCTGTGCCGCATTGCCAGCGAGGACCCCCGCGTGGTGGGCATCACTGCCGCCATGCCAGACGGCACCGGTCTGGCCTCCTTTTGCACCTCGCATTGCAATCGTTTTTTTGATGTGGGCATTGCCGAACAGCATGGCCTGACCTTTGCCGCCGGCCTTGCCCTGGAAGGCATGCGGCCATGCTTTGCCGTGTACTCCTCCTTTATGCAACGGGCGCTGGATCAGCTCATTCACGATGTCTGCCTGCCCAACCTGCCCGTAACCATCGCCCTGGACCGCAGCGGCGTGGTCGGCGCGGACGGCCCCACCCATCACGGCGTTTTTGACCTGGCTTTTCTACGCTATGTGCCGAACCTGACCATCATGATGCCCAAGGATGAAAACGAACTGCGGCACATGCTCTATACGGCCTTGAATCTGGGCAGCCCGGCGGCCTTGCGCTATCCGCGCGGCAGTGGCGAGGGTGTTAATCTTGATGAAGATCTCCATTACCTGCCCCTTGGCAAGGCTGAACTCTTGCGGGAGGGTACGGATATCCTCCTGCTTCCGGCCGGCAATCGCGTCTACCCTGCCCTTCAGGCAGCCGAGCTTTTGGCCGAACAAGGCATCAGTGCGGCTGTTATCAATCCACGTTTTCTCAAGCCACTGGATGCGTCTCTGATCTGTGCCTGGGCCAGTAAGACTCGAGCAGTGTTGACGATTGAAGATGGCACGGTCCTTGGCGGCTTTGGCAGTGCCATTCTGCAGCTTTTGCAGGAACATGCCGTATATGTGCCGGTCAAAACGCTTGGCTATGGAGATTCCTTTATTGATCAAGGGCCACAATCAGTATTGTGGCGTCAGGCTGGCCTAGACAAAGCGGGCATAGCCAGCAACGCTGTCAGCTTTCTCCACCAACACAGGCGCGGTTAAAAAGGTCATCAGCCTGCAGGGCCTGATCCCAATTCCATACCAAAGCACTATCTGTGTCGGCACCGGAAAATACTCCACTGAGTGCCCATACATGTGCGCCTGCACTGTGTTTTTCTCACCCCTTGATTTCATCTTTGATTTGGAATTGGAATAAGTTTAAACAATAATGCGCAATTTCTGAAGAAATTGCATTTTTTACTGGACAGTTTCCGGCAGAGCAGTGCATAGTTTATTCGTATGTTCCGAGGATTACTTATCATTCTTACGAATTTACCTAAAGCTTTCCTATGCTGCCTGCTTCTTCAATTTCAGCTTACCGTATCGCCTGTTTTCTGGGCCGAGAATCCAGTTGCCGGTTTTTATTTTTTATCCTCCTGCTAGCACTTACCCTGAGCGGTTGCGCTAAGCATGACCGGGGCGCAGTTGCAACAGGCAGCAAACCAGCCCAAGGTTCCCTTTCCTCGCTTTACACCCGTCTTCCTGATGCGGCCGCCAGGGAGCGAGCCAGCCTGCAGGCAGGCATGATCACCCCACAAAGTGAGTTATCTCTCGCTGTCTGTCAAAACCAGACTCTGCGGCTGCAGGGTGAGTTCCAGCGTTCCGGGCTGAAGTTTGGCGCACCGATTTTTATTCGTATCTTCAAAGAAAGTCACGAACTGGAATTATGGGTGCAACGCGGCGGAAGGTTCCACCTGTTCAAAAAATATCCCATCGCATACTTCTCCGGCGGGCTGGGCCCAAAACTGCACGAGGGAGACCTGCAGGCTCCGGAAGGGTATTACGAGGTTTTCCCTTCGTTGATGAACCCGTGGAGTAATTTTCACCTCGCCTTCAACATCGGCTACCCCAATCTCTACGATCAAGCGCGCCAGGCCTCAGGCGGGATGATCATGGTGCACGGCAAGCGCCTCTCTGTTGGTTGCTTTGCCATGACCGATCCGGTCATCGAGGAGATCTACGCCATCGCAGACCGTGCTCTCAATGCCGGCCAATCTTCCTTTCAGGTGCATATTTTTCCCTTCCGCATGACTCCGGCAAATCTGCAGCGGCATGGCAATTCGCCCCATATTTCCTTCTGGCGCAACATGCTTCACGGCTATACTCTTTTTGAACTGAACCATGTTCCTCCTATGGTGCGCGTGCAGAACAGCCAGTACGCATTTTCTTCAGGACGGATTCGCACAGGCCCGGAACCACTTTCCCAAGCGCCACGTTCAAACGTGGTCAGCATTCAGCATGATCTGCAGGTACTTCCCTGATTGCGTCCTGGCTGAGGCTGATAGCAGCGGCTCGGGCCGTTTGCTGCAAATGATATATGCACCTTGTAGAAGAAAGGGAAAGGCTTGACAAATTTTCTTAGATAAAGTAGTTTACTGCCTTCAGTGCCGAAGTGGCGGAATTGGTAGACGCGCTAGGTTCAGGGTCTAGTTGGGGTTCCCCAGTGGAAGTTCGAGTCTTCTCTTCGGCACCACATTAGTATCTAAAGAAGTACCAAGAAGTACATTGACCCCGTAAAACTACAAGGTTTTACGGGGTTTTTCTTTGTTTTCTTATCTCATAAGTTCCAGCAAAGTCCATTGACGTACAGCTTTTTTTGTGGGTACATTTGTGGGTACGAAGAAACAGGATTCATAATACCCACAAAAATATACCCACAAATATCACTAGGACACAGGCCCATGGCCAAATTGACCGACAAGGAGATTGCTGCCTACCGGTACCCTGACCACAAAGGACGACACGCTGACGGTGGCGGTTTATTCCTGGAGGTAATAGCAGGTGGTCGCAAAAGATGGCTATACCGGTACCGCATCAAAAAAGATGAGAAGTGGAACGAGAACACCCTTATCCTGGGTGACTACCCTACCCTGACACTTGCCAAGGCACGTATTGAGCACATGCGGCAAAAGGCTATTCTAGCCGCTGGCGGCAACCCGTCTACGGCAAGGAAGGAGGCAAGAACAGCCGCCAGGCAGAAGGAAGAGCAGCAGGAGGCTGTCAAGGCCAACAGCTTCCAGACAATCGCCCTGGAATGGATTGCCCTGCAAGAACCCAGGTGGAGCGCGTCGCACACCCAGGCCACCCGTAACACGCTACAAGCCAATGTTTTTCCTTACCTTGGGGACACCCCTGTGGACAAGATCAACCCGCCGGATGTGCTGGAGATAATCCGCCGGATTGAAGACAGGGGCTGCGGAGAAATGGCAGCCAAGACCCTACAGCGCATCAGGTGCGTGTGCCGCTATGCCGTCCAGACAGGTCGCGCCATGCACAACCCGGCCAGTGATATGCAGGGTGTACTGAAGGCAAAGAAGACCATCAGCCATGCTGCCCTGAAAAAAGAGGAACTGCCAGACTTCTTTAAGGCTCTGCATGACGGGGATATCCACCAGGTGACCAAGGCCGCAATGCTGTTCACTATTCTGACCGCAGCCAGGTCTGGAGAAACCAGGTTGGCCGTATGGGATGAAATCGACGTGGACAGCCAGCTTTGGACGATACCTGCCGAACGCATGAAGATGGGCAGCGCTCACAAGGTGCCCCTATCCCGTCAAGCTATGACCATTCTTGCATCCATGCGCCCCTATACCACCAGCAGCACTGGGTACATCTTCCCCGGCATACACAACCCGCACACCCCGCTTTCAAGCAATACCATGCTCTTCGGCCTGTACCGCATAGGCTACCACTCCAAAGCCACCATGCACGGCTTCAGGGCCACCTTCTCCACCATCCTGAACGAAGACACCGCCTTTGACAAGGACGCCATAGAACGCGCCCTTGCCCACAAGGAAGTCAATCGGGTACGGGCAGCCTACCACAGGAGCGAATACCTTGAAGAGCGCCGGGAAATGCTACAGTGGTGGGCCGACTACCTGGACAGGCTCAGGGAAGGATGACCACAGGGGGGCACATCCGCCCCATAATGGACGGCACACGCATGGGTATATATGTTCTCGTGCGCGGAATTTCCCAAAACAAGTTCACAACGTTCACCATGTTCACACCCTCACCAGGGCAAAACATATCCCGGCCCTGCTGGCACACGCATGGGTATTCATGCTTGCCGACTTTACCGATACATTTTCTCGCTACACCCCTGTCACCCCCTTT
>CAZEIT010000104.1:0-6943 GCA_964512515.1 uncultured Desulfobulbus sp. | reverse complement strand
ATTGATCACTACCTGGGCAAGGAGACGGTGCAGAATCTTTTGGTGCTGCGTTTTGCCAACACCATTTTCGAGCCGCTCTGGAACCGTAACCTGGTGGATTTTATCGAGGTTACAGCCGCGGAATCGCTCGGAGTGGAAAAACGTGGCAGCTTTTACGAAAAAACCGGGGCCGTGCGGGATATGCTGCAAAATCACCTGCTGCAGGTTCTGGCCATGGTGGCCATGGAGCCCCCTGCCACCATCAGCGCCGATGCCCTGCGCGACGAGGCGGTAAAGGTGATGCGTTTTTTCAAGCCCTTGAGCGAGCAGGACCTGCACCGTCATCTGGTGCTGGGGCAGTATCTCGGCTCACGGGTGCAGGGCGAGGATGTGGCAGGTTATCGCGAAGAGCCGGGCGTTGCCGCGGAGTCTCGCACCGAAACCTATGTGGCGCTCAAGATGTTCATTGATTCCTGGCGCTGGGAAGGCGTGCCCTTTTACCTGCGCACCGGCAAGCGGCTGCCCACCCGGGCGACCGAGGTGGTGCTGCATTTCAGAAAAACGCTACATCCTTCATTCCGCGAAAATCCGCCGGCAAACCGTATGATTATCCGCATTCAGCCAGATGAAGGTATCCTGGTGTCCTTTGGCCTCAAGCAGCCAGGCAGCGGGTTTCAGGTGGAGGATGTGGCCATGAATTTTCACTACGGTGACCTCTCCGACAAACCCATGCCAGAAGCCTATGAGCGTCTTTTGCTCGATGCCTTGAAAGGCGATGCCACCCTTTTTACCCGCAGTGACGAGGTGGAGGCCTGCTGGAGCTTTATCCAGCCGATTCTGGACTATATCAAGGATCCTGGCCATAGCCTCTATGGCTATGCCGCCGGTACCTGGGGCCCCCAGGAGGCAGACCAACTCTTGGCGAAGGCTGGCCATGTCTGGCGTTTTCCCTGTAAAAACCTTACCCATGCGCAGCACTGCGCCCTGTAATGCATACAAGCAATCATGCGAACCTACCGTTCTTTTTCCGGGCCTGAGGAAGCCGCGCATTTTCTGGCAGGCGAACTCAAGACCCTGAGTCTTGCCAAGGAAGAGAGCCATGTGGTGCTCTCCGGCGGCAGCACCCCGCGCCTCTGGTTTGCAATCCTGGCCCAGCCGCTCTATGCCCAGGCGATCCACTGGCGCAGCCTGCACTTCTGGTGGGGCGATGAGCGCTGCGTGCCTGCTCATGATGAGGACAGCAACTATGGCCAGGCTAAGCGCATCCTCTTTGACTGTATTGCCATACCGGCTGCAAATCTCCACCCCATTCGCGGCGAGAATGAGCCGGAGGCCGAGGCGCGGCGTTTAAGCGCGGAGATCAAGGCCACCGTGCCCAGGCAGCAGAACCAGCCTATTTTTGACTGGATAATTCTCGGCATGGGTGCAGATGGCCATACCGCCTCACTGTTTCCGCAGCAGACTGATTTTGCCGAAAAGCGTCTGACCGTGGTGGCGCATCATCCGCAAACAGGGCAAAAGCGCATCAGTTTGAGTGCCACCCAGCTTAGCAGTTGCAGGCGGCTGAGCTTTCTGGTTTTGGGGGCGGACAAGGCAGAGCGGGTCAGCGAGATTTTCAGCCATCCAGCCGAGAGTCTGCCCTATCCGGCAGCGCGTATCAGGGCGGCCCATGGCCAGACCGAGTGGTATCTGGATATGGCCTCAGCCAGAAATCTGCCGGAGACCGCATCGGTTTTGAAATAAACAGGGGACAGAAATGCAAACAGATATCGGCCTTATCGGTCTTGCCGTTATGGGGCAAAACCTCATCCTCAATATGGCTGACCATGGTTTCAGAGTGGTCGCCTACAATCGTACCCAGGCCAGAGTGACGGAGTTCCTCGCCGGCCCGGCCAAGGATAGCGGCATTGTGGGGGCTAGTTCGATAGAGGAACTGGTGGGGCAGTTGAGCCGACCGCGCAAGATCATGCTAATGGTGCGGGCAGGAGAGGCGGTGGACAGCTTTATTGACCAGCTCATTTTGCTTCTGCAGGCAGGAGATGTACTTATCGATGGCGGCAACTCCAACTACACCGATACCAATCGCCGGGTGGCAAGTCTTGCCGGGCATGGCATCCACTACATCGGCGCAGGTATTTCTGGCGGGGAGGAGGGCGCGCGCTTTGGGCCCTCCATCATGCCGGGCGGAGCCATTGAGGGCTGGCCGCTGGTGCAGCCGATTTTTGAAGCCATTGCCGCCAAGGCAGCCGATGGCGAACCCTGCTGCGCCTGGATAGGGCCAGAGGGTGCGGGCCATTTTGTCAAGATGGTGCACAACGGCATTGAGTATGGCGATATGCAGCTCATCAGTGAGGCCTACCACTTTTTGTACAGGGCGCTTGGCCTTGAGCACCGCGCCATGCAGGAGGTCTTTGTTCGCTGGAATAGAACCGAGCTTGAAAGCTACCTTATCGAGATAACGGGTGAAATCCTGGCCCGCAAAGATACGGACGGCAGCCCCTTACTGGAGCGGATCCTTGATGTGGCCGGCCAGAAGGGAACCGGCAAGTGGACCGGCATCAATGCCATGCACCAGGGCGTGCCCCTGACCTTGATTACCGAGGCGGTCTTTGCCCGTTTTCTCTCTTCGCTGAAGGAAGAACGGGTAACGGCACAGCAGCTTTTTCAGAAGAATATAGCAAAAATTACAGGCAATACTGATCCTTGGGTGGAAGAATTGCGCCAGGCCCTTTTGGCCGCAAAAATTATTTCCTATGCCCAGGGTTTCATGCTGATCCGCCAGGCCTCGCTCGATTTCAACTGGCAGATCAAAAGTAGCGAGGTGGCCAGGGTCTGGCGTGCAGGCTGCATTATCCGCAGCACCTTCCTGGACGATATCCATGCCGCCTTTGCAGATAAGCCCGATCTTGCCTTCCTGGGCTCAGCACCCTATTTCAGGGCCCTCTTGCAACAGTGCCTGCCCGCCTGGCGGCGTATATGCGCCAAGGCCATTGCAATCGGCCTGCCCATGCCGGCCATGAGTGCCGGTCTCAGTTTTCTGGACGGCTATACCACGGCCACACTGCCCGCCAATATGATCCAGGCCCAGCGAGACTACTTTGGCGCGCACACCTATGAACGAGTGGACAGCGAGCGGGGTAGATTCTTCCACACCGACTGGACCGGTAGCGGCGGTGCTGCCGCCTCAAGCCCATATGAGGGGTGAAAGGGTTGAGACGGGCGCAGCGTTGTCGAGTTCATTCCGCCACCCGTTTAGAGAAGGCTGCAGGCCAGTCTTGGCTCTGTGGCAATCAAAGGGCCGAAACATTCCTTAAACGCAGCACAAAATCAGGACAAAAATACCCGTTTTGTACTCACCTTCCTGGCTCTATGGCCTGCCACGCCCGCGCTAGGCTGCGTTCCGTACATCGCACTGGGCAAATTTATGTGAGCGCACAAGCTCTTTCAGATAGGGCAGTAGTTCGGAGTGGGATTGCACGTGCAGAACAAATCTCGGCACAGATCTGCTGAGGCTTTCGGTCATAAAGGGTTCACCCCAAAAGCTGATGAGGGCCTCGGTACTATCTGTTGAATGGAGATCGGAAAGAAGCAGGGCAATGGTTTTACTGAGGCAGCGCCATTGCGGTTCCCGTACCTTGGAGGCGAAGGGCGACTGATCGATTTGCGGACGAATGGCCGCGTGCCACAGCTCTTTCTGGCTGTCATCCAGAATGAACTGTATGGATTCAATTTTCTGATTTCTCAAAGCCGGCAGTAGTAGGGCCTCAAACTGCTGCCGACTCTGGTACATGGACAAACAAACGTTGAACCAGAGTACCTGACCGTTCATGTTGCGGATAAAGACGTCATGGGCTTCGTTGAGCCTGTTTGGCCCGATGAGCACGGCCTCCGGCGCAGCAAGACCGGCATGAATTTTTTCGACCAGTGCCTTGGTTTTTTCCAGCTGTTCTGCTTCTGTTTCCGTATTCTTGGTGTGCTTGAGGAAATTAATGAACAGCAGGGCTATGAGAGCCAGGATGATCGGCAAAATGATATGCTCGTCTACGATGTGGAGGAGGTGGAGGATGGTGGCGATAACGGCGGCAATAATACCGGCAATGGCATCCCATTCAAGGGTGAGAAACTTTCGTACTTTCATAGTTTGGTTGTTCGGTAGTGTTTGACTGCATATCCACGTTACTCTTACCGGCCAGGGTTCCGGAAGGCAAGGGATAAGCTGCGCTGCATACAGCAGCTAAAAAAGCTGCATCTGAGCTGCTACGGCTTCAATACGGCTCTTTTCTTCGTCCAGAAGATCCATTCTGGCGCAGCGTTTCAAAGCCATGGCTGACTGCTCGCGCGCTGCCTCGCGGAAGGAGGCGTCGCCCTGTTCAAAGAGGGCCAGAAGAATTTTCTGCAAACGCAGCATCACCGAAAAATCGCCTGCCCCGTAGTGGGCCATGCCGGTAAAGGCGTCTTCAAAGAGATCTGCGCTGGCCAGACCCTGGACAAAGACGTGCGGATATTGGGGCTTGGGCAGCTCTTCCAAATGCCTGCGCGCCCAGATGGCCAAGATCTGCTCTTGCATAGATAGCACCTGAATGGCCGTGCCCGGATCGTTGATGCCCGCAGAAAGTGCCTTCAGGCCGATTTCGGCCAGGACCACCAGGCCGTAGCGTGGGTCTTGCTCGTGGGTACGGAAGGATTCTACAATAAAGCTCTCCCGCAGACGGCCGCAACTCTGTTCATCCGGCAATATATCCACACTCAGCAGAGTGCAGCCGCTGTAAACCCACGAACCAGGAGAAACAGCCAGATACACCGGGCTGTCCATGGCCTTGGCGCTGGCCTCAAGGGTGGCCATATCTATCGCGGCAATATAGCCGGAGCGGCTTGCCTTGACCTCGTAGCGGCCCCGCTTGCCCTCCTCTGCAGCCTGCCCGCCCAGAAAAGGGTTCTGGTAGCGTCTCTCCATGGATTCTTTGGCAGTAGTGGTGATCAGGCTGATGGATTCCTCAACCCGGCCCAAACTGGGCAGCATATGGATCCACTTGAGGAAGGTAGCAACCAGCCATCCCACCACAATTAGGGTAACCACGAAAAGTACCAGCTTGCCGCTGTCGTTGTATAGGCCCGCACCCATACCGATGATCCCGGCCAGACTGAAGAGAAACCCGCCCACAAAGGTGCCTAGCGCATTTTGAGCACTGCTGTCCTGCCGCAAAAGCGTGGTGATGCGGGGAGTGGTGCTGCCGGCAGCGGCGTTATAGCTGGAGATGAGGGTGGAAAGGGAAAAGGTGGCGATGGCAAGCAAACTGGATGCCAGAATAGTGAGGATCTGCCCTACGGACTCCGCCCCCATCTTCCAGGCTATATCCGGCGGCACAAAAGGGGCAAGCAGTTGTGCTGCCAAGGCGCTGGCCACCCCCAGCATGGCGATGAAGGTGATCCGCACCCAGAGGCGGCGCATCCATTTTTTGATTGTCCAGCGCAGACGTGCAAACATTATGTGTTTCCTGGAGCGGGTTTTTAGATGGAATTACAGCCCTTTTTTCTCAAAGAAGTAAAACAGCAAAAGGCATGCAGCCCAGAAGATTGCCGCCACAATCCAGTGGGATAGACCCAGGGCCTCGGGCAGGGAAATCTTGCCGAAATCATTCCAGGCAATGAGGGTGCTGTTCAGCCATGGATACAACTCGGCATAGATGGCTGCCCCGGCCACCATGCCGGCAATGGCAAAAAGCGCGTGCCAGCGACCCTCGCCCAGAGCGCCGATAGAGGTGCCGGGGCAAAAGCCCATCAGGGCCCAGCCAGCCCCGAATAGTGAGCCGCCCACCACCACCGCGCCCACATTCATGGCCTTGTGGCTCGTGGTAAAGACGCCTGCATCAATGAGCGCAAGCACCCCCACCATGCCCACTAAAATGGCTGAGAGCATGAATTTGAGGATAGTCATGTCCTGCAGGAGCATGGCGCCCACCTGCTTGTCAAAACGCAGGACGCGTGCTTTTTGCAGGAAAAAGCCGAACAGGATGCCGGTAATCAGGCCAAGAATCTGTTCCGTACTCATGGGCGCCTCCTGTAGATCAGGTTGGCAACAAGAATGCCCAGGCCAAAGAAGCAGGCCATGGCCACAAAGGAACTTGCCGAAAGTTGCATCAGCCCGCTGAGCCCATGACCGCTGGGGCAGCCGTCAGCCAGACGCGCGCCGATCATGGCCACAATACCGCCGCAAAAGGCGGCCAGCGCCCGTTTGGCCACAGATGGGCCAAAATAGCGTTGCCACAATGGTGGTACGGCTTCCAGCTTGAAGCTGCGGTCGCTGAGCGAGGCGATCAGCGCTCCGGGCAGGATGCCCAAAACCAGCATGAACTGCCAGTCCACCTTGATTTTGGTTTTGCTGAAATAGGCGTTTTCGGCTGTGCGCTCCGGCGCAAGCCCTTCCTCCACCAGCCCGGCGGCGCGGACAAAGGTGGTGGATGCGCCCAGATAACTGGTTTTGCCTAGGTAGACCGTGGTCAGCCAGGCCGAGGCTATGGCCAGGATGCCCACTAGGGCACCGGCCAAATAGGGGCTCCAGCCGTCCTTTTTCTTGGGATACAGATCCATTGTTCCTCCGGTGTAATTATGCATGGTGAATTAAATCCGCGCTTGCCGCAAAATCTTTGCGGTAGAGGCAGTGATACAGCTGATGTTGTCTTCTGAGTTGTATCGATGCTGCATTGCAGCGGTTTGAGTGATTTGCGAGCGCACCGCCTCTGGCAAAATGCTCCCAATAATTTGCCACACCTGGCCCGAACAGGAAAGTCTTTCTTGATGCCGCCCTGCCGCTGGGCTGCCGCCGTCGTGCTGATCTTCCGCTCTTTTTATCTGGCGGCAGAATGAGCACTGATGTAGAGTAAAAAAAATTTTGATTTATGGTGATATATCAAGGCCGGGCTGGTACCGCAGCATACGACTCAGCCTTTTTCTTTGACACTCGACT
>CAZEIT010000103.1:0-6981 GCA_964512515.1 uncultured Desulfobulbus sp. | reverse complement strand
TACGTGATCCGTACGCCCGGTGGTGTGAGAGGAGGAGGCTGTGAAACCTCCTCCTCCTCGATTCCTGTAGCTCCCATGTGCTTGACGCGCAAACACTGTGACTTATGATATAAACGTTCGTTTACATTTTGGATATTTGGTGAATTGTTCAGAAATAAGACGGTGCTAACCATGGAGGGAACCAAACGATGATGAACACCATGAAAACCTTTCTTTTGATGGCGGCGCTCACCGCCCTGTTCATGTTTGTCGGCCAGGCGCTCGGAGGCAGATCGGGCATGATGATGGCCTTTTTCATGGCTCTGGCCATGAACTTTTTTGCGTACTGGAATTCAGATAAAATGGCCCTGGCCATGAATGGCGCCAGGGAAGTGGGGCAGCATGAAGCACCGGAGTTGCATGCGCTGGTGGCGCAACTGGCGCAACAGGCAGAAATTCCCAAACCAAAGGTGTATGTGGTGCAAAACCCCACCCCCAACGCCTTTGCCACTGGCCGTAATCCAGAACATGCTGCAGTGGCGGTCACCACTGGCATTATGCAGGCCCTGAACCGCGATGAATTGAGCGGGGTCATTGCGCATGAACTGGCGCACATCAAAAATCGGGATATTCTCATCAGCTCGATTGCCGCGGTCATGGCGGGCGCTATTTCCCACTTGGCCACCATGGCCATGTTTTTCGGCGGCAGTCGTAACAGTGAGGGTGGAGGCGGCAACCCTTTGGTGGGCTTGATCGCCATGCTCATCGCGCCTTTTGCCGCCACCCTGATTCAACTGGCCATTTCCAGGGGCCGGGAGTATCTCGCCGATGCCACCGGTGCAGCCATCAGCGGCCAGCCCGAAGCCCTGGCCAGCGCACTTGCCAAGCTGAGCCAGTACAATGCGCAGCGTCCCATGGATGTGAACCCGGCTTCGGCCCAGATGTATATTGTCAATCCGCTTAAAGGCGGGTCACTGGCAGGCCTGTTTTCCACCCATCCACCCATGGAGGAGCGTATCCGCCGCCTGCGCGCGATGTAATGATTCTTGGCAGCATGGAGGGCTGCAAACTTGACAGGCCATGAATGAGGGTTACTAAAAAAGGATGTTGACGCAAACATTCACCCATAAGGAGGCTTCTATGAAAGTAAGACTTGTACTGAGTATCTTGGCTGCCATCGTCCTGAGCGCTTCCGGCGCTCTGGCCACAGCAAAGACCGAAACCGTGCGCAAGACAGAAACGAGCGTTTCCTCCAGTTCTAGCGTTACTACAGAAGTGAAGTCTGACGTGCTCTATCAGAATCTTTCCGTGCAGGATGCCAAGTCTTTGATCGATAACCACAAGGATGTGGTCGTTATTGACGTATCAACCAGATATGATCAGGGCCATGTGCCTGGCGCGGTGAACTATCCCATCAGCGACGGCTCTCTGGATAAGGCTCTTGACTCCCTGGACAAGGACAAGATGTATCTGGTGTACTGCCATGGAGACCGGCCCTCCATTGCTGCTGCCACCAAATTGAAAGAGGCAGGGTTCAAGCATGTCTATCGCCTGGTAGGGAATTACCAGGCATGGGTTGATGCCGGCTATGCGGTTGAGAAATAATTTCCCTTAGGTAAACCCCCGGCTTTGCCGGGGGACATTCACAACAAAACTTATTAGAACAAAAGCAATAAAAAAAGGATTAACCAATTGGAAAAATTGGCTAATCCTTTTTTTACTGGCGCGCCCGGAGGGATTCGAACCCCCGGCCCTCGGATTCGAAGTCCGATGCTCTATCCAGCTGAGCTACGGGCGCAAAGGTCAAAAGATACGGGTAGGGGATACATTTTCTGCTACCTGTCAAATTTCCGTAAAGTCTGCTGGTTGTTTGCGCAGGTATTTGATGAATCTAGCCTTGTCGTTGCAATTGGCGTAGGCGTCTTCCCCGCTGATTTTCTTTTTGGTCAACAGGTCTTCAATGGCATCGTCCAGGGTTTGCATACCATACTTCTTACCAGTCTGCATGGAAGAGAGGATCTGGTAGGTTTTTGCCTCGCGGATGAGGTTGCGCACCGCAGGAGTGCAGATAAGAATTTCCAGGGCCGCCACCCGGCCCTTCACATCAACCCGCTTAAACAGGGTTTGCGACACCACAGCCTTGAGCGCATCCGACAGAGTGGAGCGCACCTGCCCCTGCTGGTTTGAGGGGAAGATTTCAATGATACGGTCAACTGTCTTCATGGCATTCATGGTGTGCAGGGTGCCAAAGACCAAGTGACCGGTCATACTGGCCTCCATGGCCAGGGCAATGGTTTCCAGGTCGCGCATTTCACCCACCAGAATAATATCCGGGTCTTCACGCAGGGCTCCGCGCAGGGCTGCGGCAAATCCCTTGGTATGGGTGCCGACCTCGCGGTGGTTGATGATGCAATTCTGGCTCTTGTGTACAAACTCGATGGGGTCTTCAATGGTGAGCACATGATGCTTGCGGGTGCGATTACACTCATCAAGGATGGCGGCAAGCGTGGTGGATTTACCGGAACCGGTCGGCCCGGTGACTAGTACCAGGCCCTTGGGTAACTGGGCCAGACGAGACACCACCTTGGGCAGGCCAAGCTGCTCGCAGGTGAGGATAGTGCTGGGGATTTCACGAAATACCGCGCCAATGCCGTTTTTCTGCTGGAAGAAGTTGCAGCGGTAACGGGCCAGACCAGGAATTTCATAACCAAAGTCCAGGTCGCCGCTTTCTTCAAAGACTTTGATTTTATCCTCCGGGCAGATTTCGTAGAGCATGCTCTTTAAAGAGTCATTCTCCAGCACACGAAATTTCACCCGTTCCATCTCGCCCCGAATGCGCAAGACAGGCTGCTGCCCGGACATCATGTGTAAGTCAGAGGCTCCTTCATCGTTCATGAGTTTGAAAAAAGCATCTATCTGAGCCATGGTATAGGTTTTCTCCTGGAATGTCTTATGCGCCTGTTCTACGGGGTGCTGGGGATCTCGCGCTGCTCTTGGCTTTGCCGGAGGCTAAACGCCCAAAGATAGCAGGGTCTGCAAGGGTGCGGATTATCTGTTCTTTGAGTTCCTTACTGATTGTATGCAATTTAAGAGCCCTGTTCAACCAGTAGCGCGCTTCTTTTTCATTCTTTTTTTTCAGATAGATCTGGGCGCCAAGCCACATGGCCCTTGCATCAAGCCGGTTTAGGCGCAGGCATTGCCTGATGGCCTCGGCTGCGGCCTCGAAGTTGCCGTGCGTGAGGAGGCTTTGTGCCAGGATGCGCCAAAGAGAAGCATCGTTTCGTTCCAGGCGGATTGCCTGCTTGCAGAAGTGCAGCCCTAAGTCTTGGCCTTCGCCGCTTACCTGGTAGAGCCCGCCCAGATGACCAAGGCTGATGGCATCTTTGGGCGAGAGCTTCAGCGCCTGCTCAAAGGCGCGCATGGCCTCCTCGATTTTGCCGCAGCCCTCAAGCGCAAGACCCAGGTGCCTCTGGTACAGAGCGTCCTTGTCCACCACAACTGATGCGGCCCATTGTTTAAGCACCAGCAGGGCCTGGTCATACTGGTCCTGTTTAAGTTTGAGCTCGACAAGCGGCCTGAGCAGTTCTTTTGGCAAGGCTTCGTCTGCGGGAAAGGCGCTGTAGGCCTGTTCCAGACAACCTAAGGCCTCATGGCTTTTGCCCTGGCGCAAAAGGGTGTAGCCCAGATTGGCCAGGGCCATGTGGTTTTTTTGCTCCAGGTTGAGTGCCTGGCGAAAACAGGCTGCGGCCCGATGTTCCTGACCATAGGCCGCAAACGTGACTCCCAGGCTGTTGAGCAGGTTGACATCATCCGGCTTGAGCAGCAAGCCCCGACGGTATTCCCGAATGGCCTGGTGGTAATCGCCTTCTTCAAAATAGGAGTCGCCGCTGACATTGAGGCTGAGCTGATCAAAGATCACCTCTTGCCCAGGGCCCAGAAGCGAGGCGTGCAACAGGGCTTTCAGCCCATTGGCGGGAATATATTTTTTGGCATAGTCCAAGCAGGGCCAGCCCGCGATGCCGATGGCAAAGCTTGCGCCGGGCAGGGCATCTTGCAGATGCTTGCGGATGAGCTTGGCTTTGGGCGCAGCTTCATGAGGTTGGAGTCCAGCCAGGAAGCAGACCAGGGTATGAGCATCGGCTAGCCAGATTTCGCCTTGCTGCGCAAGTGTGGCTGATACCTGCTGTTCGAGGCCTTCGGTACTGAATGGGCTGGTCTGCTCATCCGGAAGGTTGTCCAGCCGGAAGAAAACCAGGGAAAAAGTTTTTTGGCCCCGCCATTTCTGCTGTAATTGCCGGAAGGTCTCGTTTTTGACCAGACGAAAGCGCTCAGTGCGCCGTTCGCTCACCCCAGAGGCAGAGAGAATGCCAAAGGGGCCCTGCTTGTCCACATTGGCCAGGTGTTCCTGAAAACCGGCAAGCCCACTTTCTATGAAGATATTATAAGCCTGTTGCGCCTCAAGGTGCAAAATCTGGACACGACTCAACCCTTCCTGGCGCAGACGCCGCTGCAGCAGGCGCGCGCTGCGGTCAGCGCTTTTTGCGTCTTTTTCTGGCCGCAGGGCGGCAAAAAGGCCAAAACCGCAGGAAAAGAGGGCAGCGTCCATGTGTTGCTGCAAGAGTGCCGCTGCCTCGCTGCAACTGCGCAGGGTTTCACTGATTTCCTTTTTAATGCAGCCCAGGTGCAGCAGGAAAAAGGCGCCCTGGTACAGGTGCAGGGCAGGGGCCAGGGCGTGCAGGTTGTAGAGACCGGTAGGGCAATCAATAAAAGCTGGGCGCAGCAGGGCAAGAAGGTGCAGCACTGGTGCAGCTTGCTCCTCCAGCCAATCGGTGGATACCCGTTCTGCTAGGCCGCTATCCTGGGTGGAGAGGCGCAGGTTCACCTGGGTTTCATCTGTAAGAACCAGGGGCAGCAGGAAGCTGTGGCCTGGTTGTTCCGCATCGGCGTCATCCTTCTCACTTGTCAGAAAATCGAGTTTCAGCCCGTCTGGAAAGAAGCAAGAGACCGCATCGGCAAATGGGCGGGCAAGAAGCTGGAAATCTCTCGCGCAGAGTCTGGCATCACTGCCCGCGCACCGATCTGGTTCTGTAGCTGATTTGGCTGAAATCATCATGACTTGACCAGTGCCTCCTGCAGGCTGTTGACAAGCAGGCTTTCTTCTTCCAGGGCAATGGTGCGTATATCCAGATAGAGGACATCATGCTCCATCCTGGCCAGTACCGGAATCTTGGCCTGCCTTAAACGTCGCTCCAGTTGATGTGCCTCCATGTTAAGCGGTTTGCAGGCAAGGCCCCAACTGGCCAGGTCTTGCGCGGGCAGGGCTCCGCCTCCCACTTGGGAAGCCATGCTGCACAGTTCAAGGATGCATGCATCCGCAAGCGGAGCTGCGGCCATTGCCAGCAAGCGCTGGCTGCGTTTTTTGACCGAATCCGCCTTTTCACTGATCATACGCAGGGTGGGGATGTGGGTAAGGGCCTGCTCTTCATCCAGATACAGACGCAGGGTAGCTTCCAGGGCTGCCAGGGTCAGTTTGTCGATACGCAGGGCCCGGTTAAGCGGGTTCTTCTGGATACGCCGGATGATTTCCTTGCGTCCGACCAAAATTCCAGCCTGGGGCCCGCCCAGCAGCTTGTCGCCGCTGAAGGTAGCTAGGTCTACCCCGGCGGCAATGGTTTCCTGTACTGTGGGTTCCTTTATCAGGCCAAAACGGCTCAGGTCAATAAAACAGCCCGAACCCAAATCCTCCATCACCGGCAGACCATGCTCCCGGCCCAAGGCCACCAGCTCGGATAAGGACACCTCGCCGGTAAAGCCGATAATACGGAAATTGCTGCAGTGCACCTTAAGGAGAAGTGCGGACTCGGCATTGATGGCTGCCTGATAGTCAGCCAGATGAGTACGGTTGGTGGCGCCCACCTCAACCAGTTGCGCGCCGCTTCTGGCCATGACATCGGGTATGCGAAAGGAGCCGCCGATCTCCACCAACTGGCCCCTGGAAACAACCACCTCTTTACCCCTGGCCAAGGTTTCCAGCGCGATCAGTACTGCCGCTGCATTGTTGTTAACCACCAGCGCGGCCTCGGCGCCGGTCAGCTCGCAGAGCAGGGCCTCCACATGGCTGTAGCGGGAGCCGCGCTTGCCGGTTTTCAGATTCAGCTCCAGATTGGAATAGGCACTGGCCATAGTGGTGAGCAATGCGCCCAATTCGGGCGGCAGGAGCGAGCGGCCCAGGTTGGTATGGATGATCACGCCGGTTGCATTGAGCACCCGTCGCAGGCTGGGTTGATGATATTCCTGTATAAAGCGGTGCAGCTCGGCCAGTACCAGCGGCCGCACCAGCTCTTGTCTTCGTTCACCACTAAGAAAGGCCTGCCGCAGTCCATCTAAGAACAGGCGGCAGCAGTGGGTGAGCCGCCTCGCGGGAATGGCGGCAGTGTCGGGCTGACTTTCCAGGTAAGCCAGACAGTGCTGCACACTGGGCAGCAGGCGCAGGTTATCTTGAGTTGGGCGCAGTTTTTCAGAAACGGTCAAGGTTCTGCCATGGGTTCAGGGAAGGAAAATTGTATTGTGGCTGGATTTGCTGGAAAAATCAAGAATCTCCTTACCGGGACCCGCACATGGCTCCTTGACATGACAGGCTTGCCCGCAGAGCAGTCAGCCTACGGTTCTTTGACCATTTGCCGTGTTGCCGCGTTATCTGCCTGCCTGTTCAAGGTTCCATCCGTGTAGCCGGCCAGAGTGTGGCCATCCATCAGTTCATTGATGTGCTGCATCAACGGCTGCATAGACTTGGGTGCATTTTTATAGAAGCAGCGGCGTATGGTGTCGCCACGGTTGAAGGCGGTCACCGCTGCACTCATTTCCTCCAGAGGCAGGAGCAGGTTTTTTTTGAGTTCGCGCAAAAAGAGCATGCTTACCAGGAAAGCTGTGGTGGCCATGAAAACTACAGCCCAGGCCCCGCCCAGGCCAAGCTGCCGGGCGTGTAGGTCTGCCTTGCGCATG
>CAZEIT010000102.1:0-7000 GCA_964512515.1 uncultured Desulfobulbus sp. | reverse complement strand
TTGAAGAAGCAATTGGCTTAAAAATGGTTTTTTGGACAATTTTTCCGGCCTTGTAGTTGACGAAAAGCGCACGAGCAATGCCGGGTACATCCACGCCAAAGTGGCTGAAATATTGATCGTCTTCAGCGGCGATCAAGGCGTTGACAAAAGCTTTGGGGATATCTTCATACTTGATGTACTGACGGTGTATATCCTCAAAGAGCACGCCAAACTGGGTTACTCCGTCGCTGTAGAAAACCGGGCTCTCGCGGCCAAGAATCTCGCTGATGTGCTCCTCTGCCATTTCAGGCGCGGGTGCGAGTACAATCTGGTAATAGAGAAAACCGGCACCGCCAAGAAAGGCCAGAACCAGTACGACAAGCAGGGACAAGAACAAATAACGCAGCTTTTTCATGGAATGAAAGGATAAAATCCCGTTAAACGATCAACAAAGCATCCGGGCTGGGAGAGGCACGGCAGGGTGTTGCCGGCCTTGCCAAAGTACGCGGACGCACCAAGTGCAGCAGGGGCCGTACTGTACTGTTATTGCTCGCCAAGTTCTACCAAAATGAAAGGAATCCCAGCGCGGGTACCCGTTTTTCCGTATAAAAAAACGGCTGCCGCGGCCGTAGCGCTGGCGCTTGCGCAGTAGCCCTTCTGGCGGCGGAATACAGAGCGCATCCTTCTCATGCAGCATGCAGAAGCAAAAAATTTACTATTTCTTTACTTTGCTCCTGACCTGTATCGCGCTATATTCGGGCCGTCTTGTATTTTTTGTTTTATTCAACCAAGGAGAATAGTCATGAAACAAGTGGGGGCTGAGTTTTTCGGTACATTTTGGCTGGTTTTGGGAGGCTGTGGCAGCGCAGTGCTGGCAGCGGCATTCCCCAATGTGGGCATTGGCCTGCTGGGTGTGTCTCTGGCCTTTGGTCTCACCGTGCTGACCATGGCCTATGCGGTTGGTCACATTTCCGGCGGTCATTTCAACCCGGCGGTATCCATAGGTCTGTGGGCGGGCGGCCGCTTCCCTGCAAACAAACTGTTACCCTACATCCTGGCCCAGGTGGCCGGCGCAGTGGTGGCTGGTGGCGTGCTCTATCTTATTGCCAGCGGTCAGGCCGGGTTTGATGCCAGCACAGGTTTTGCCTCCAATGGCTATGGCGAACTCTCTCCGGGCAAGTACTCCTTTTCAGCCGCGCTGATCTGCGAAATAGTCATGACCATGATGTTTCTGGTCATCATTTTGGGCGCAACCGATCCCAGGGCGCCCCAGGGCATGGCTCCCATCGCCATTGGCCTTGGTCTGACCCTGATTCACCTGATCAGCATTCCGGTTACCAATACCTCGGTTAATCCTGCACGAAGCCTGGGCGTGGCTCTTTATGCCGGGGCCCCCTACCTTGCCCAGGTATGGCTGTTCTGGGTTGCTCCCATCATCGGAGCGGTTCTGGGCGCTGCGGTCTACCGCTTTATTGGTGCAAACGAAATCTCTCAATAAGCCCGCTGCACAACCGTGCAAACACCGCGCCGGCTGCGGGTGAGGCCATCTGCCGCATCCTGATCCGGTGCAGCCCCAAGGCTGGCGCGGGGTTTTTAGCATACTGCACACAAAAAAAGCCGTCTTCTTCTCCCCCTGTTCCGGCAGAGAAGAAGACGGCTTTTTTGACTGCGTAATTCCAGCACGACGCCGCCTGTACCCATGCAGGCAAAGGTGCAGCTTGCCTATTTTATCCTGTTTTTCCGGCAGTGAATGCACTATGCTGGCTGCACACATTCAGACCAACTCCTGCGCGCAGACCAAAGACGCTGCCCTTTCTGAGTTCTGGCCCCTGCAGAAAACCCTATGCTGAAAAGAATGCAGTCCTACTTTCCTGGTGAACGGGCAAAGCTGATGATCATTTCCGCCTGTATCGGCGTGATGACTGGCCTTGCCATTATTGCCTTCCGGGAGAGTGTGACTCTGGTTGAAGCCATTATCATGCATCATGGCGCGGCCCTGCTGGGTATAGAACAGGGTGGCTGGCGGCGAGCGCTGGTGCCGCTTTTACCCATGGCCGGGATGGTACTGCTCATCCCCCTGTCTCTGGCCTTTCCCGACGAGATCAATGGCTATGGTTTTCCCAAATTTCTGCGCCGGGTCAACCTGGAAAACGGGGTGCTCAAGGCAAGAACTATTGCCCTTAAGCTGGCCTCCTGCGCCATCTCCATCGGCTCCGGCAATTCTGCAGGCACTGAAGGCCCAATCGCCCAAATCGGCGGTGCGATTGGCTCCCAGATTGGCCAGCGCTTTCGCGTCTCCGGCAACCGCATGAAGGTCTACATTGCCGCAGGCTGCGCCGGCGGCATTGCCGGCATCTTCAACGCCCCCCTGGCTGGTATGTTTTTTGCTTCGGAAATTATCCTCCTGGGCACTTATGAAATATCCTCCTTCTCTGCCCTGGTGATCTCCTCGGCTATGTCCACCGTGGTTTCGCGCGCCTACTATGGCGAAATCCCTGCTTTCCCCATTCCGCCCTATACCATTGTCAACTATTTTGTCGAACTGCCCCTCTATACCCTGATGGCCATTCTGGTGGGAGTGGCTGCGGTGGTACATATCCGTTTTTTCTACCTGGTGCGCGACCGCTTCCAGGCCATGCGCCTGCACAGCCAGGTTAAGCCCATCCTGGGCGCATTCCTGGTTGGCAGCATTGCCATTTACTTCCCCCAGGTCATGGGAGATGGTTACCACTACATAACCAAGGCCCTGGCCGGTGACACCCTGCTCTGGCGCATGGCTTTGCTGGTGGTGCTCAAATCCGTGGCCACGGCCATTACCCTTGGCTCTGGCGGAGCAGGCGGCGTGTTTGCGCCTTCCTTGTTTATTGGCGCGGTGTTGGGCGGTTCCTACGGCATTGTCGTGCACAACCTGTTGCCTGGCTATACAGCCACACCCGGCGCTTATGCCACAGTGGGAATTGGCGCGTTTCTTGCCGCCTCCACCCACGCACCCCTGACCGCCATCTTCCTGCTCTTTGAGATGACCGGCAACTATATGATCATCATTCCGGTAATGATCACGGCGGTGCTCGGCACCATTACCGCAAAGTGGCTCTACAACGATTCTATCGACACCGTTGACTTCACCCGCGATGGCATTGACATCCATGAGGGCCGTGAAACAGCCATCATGAAATCGGTCAAGGTGGGCAAGGCCATTACCGAAAACGTCAACTTTATCAGCGAAACCGCCAATATCAACCAGCTCCTGGAAATGTTCCGCGACACCAGCAACCATTTCTACTTCCCGGTCATCAACCACAAAGGGTTGATGGTGGGGGTGGTGTCCATGCAGGATGTGAAAACCGTGCTCATGGATACAGAGGCGCGGGAATGCCAGTTGGTGGGAGCCATCTGTTCGCGCAAGGTCATCATGCTCACGCCGGATGACAACCTGTACGACGCTATCCAGCTTTTTGACCTTAAGGGCATTGATGAAATTCCGGTGGTGGAAAGCTTTGAAGAGCCATGGGTCTTGGGCATGCTCAAGCGTCAGGATGTGATCAACGCCTACAACCACGAGATGATCAAAAGGGGTATTCACGAACGGGCAGAGCACATCCGCGTGGTCTGCTCTGCCAGCTAAACAGGAGCATCCTGCCTCATGCACATCACCCTCTTTTCATTCGGCTTCAAATACGGTTACGCCGAGGCAGACTATGTTTTTGACCTGCGTTTTCTGCCCAACCCCTATTGGGATCTGGCCTTGCGGCCTTACCCCGGCACTGACGCGCGGGTAGCCAGCTATGTGCTTAACCATCCAGAAACAATTGAATTTCTTGCCTTAGTGCAAGCACTGCTTACTTTTGTTTGTGTTGCCTTGCAAGCAGGTAAACGGCAAGAACTCTCCATCGCCTTTGGCTGCACCGGCGGCCGGCACCGTTCGGTGGCGATCAGTGAACACCTGGCAGCCTGGCTCAGGCAGAAGGGCTACCAGGTTGTGTGCACACATCGCGATATGATGCAGGAGGCAGGCTGAGGCCAGTGAGCTCAAAACCTGAAAGGAAGCATCTCAATAAATAGTAACCATGTTAACAATCGTAACCCATGTTTAAGCCCAGGAGGCTCTAATGAAGGAACTGTTCAAAAACATCATGTATGCAGGCCTTGGCGCAGCCTTTATCACCAAGGAAAAACTGGAAGAATTGCAAAAGGAACTCATTGAAAAGGGAAAAATGTCGCAGGAGGAAGGCAAGCAGTTTGTGGATGAGCTGCGGCTAAAATCCGAAAAGGCGCGGGAACAACTGGATGGCTGGATTACCAGCCGGGTTGAGGAGCGGGTGCGCCAGCTCAATCTGGCCACCAGGGATGAAGTTGTGGAATTACAGCGAAAGATAGATGAGCTGCAAAGCCTGGTCAGCAAGGACAGAAGCGCTGAGTAAGCGTTCGTGTTCAGTCTGCGCAAGCTGGGCGCATTTGGCCGCACCTACCGGCACCTGCAGCGCTACAACCGTATTCTGCAGGTGCTGCTCAAGTATGGGTTCAGCGACCTCATCAACCGGCTGCACATAGACCAGTATCTGGAATCTGGCTGGCAGTTCCTCAGGGGCAGTCAGCCGGAAGAACGGCTGGAACGCATCTCCAGGCCAGTCCGGCTCAGACTGGCCTTTGAGGAGCTTGGCCCCACTTTTATCAAACTGGGGCAGTTGCTCTCATCCCGGCCGGATTTGCTCCCCCCGGCCTATTTGGTGGAGCTTTCCCGCCTGCAGGACAAGATCCCCCCAGTTCCCTGGGAAGAGATTGACGCCGTGTTCCGTCGGGAATTCGGCGCTCCGGCTAAAGACGTCTTCCCTGGTTTTGAACACGAGGCCATGGCAGCAGCCTCCATTGGCCAGGTGCATCGCGCCCGTTTAGAAAGCGGCCAGGAGGTGGTGGTCAAGGTGCGGCGGCCCGGCATTGCCCAGCTCATCAGTGTGGATCTGGAGATATTTGGCCACATTGCCACCCTGATGGAACAGTACCTGGAAGAGATGCGCGGCCACTCCCCCAGTGCCGTGGTGGAGGAATTTGCCGCCAGCCTGAACCGCGAGCTCGATTTTTCCATCGAACTCACCAATGTTCAGCGTTTTGCCCTGCAGTTTCGCGGCAACCGCAACATCCATGTGCCGGTGGTCTACCCTGAGCTGAGCAGCAGCCGCATCCTGGTGATGGAGTACATCAACGGTGTCAAGGCTTCTGATCTGCAGCGCCTGCGCACAGAAGGCTACAACCTTGCCCTGATTGCGGAACGCGGCGCCAATCTGGTGATGGAACAAATCTTCCAGCATGGCTTTTTCCATGCCGATCCCCACCCAGGCAACCTCTTCATCCTGCCGGGCAATGTGGTGTGTTTTATTGACTTTGGCCAGATGGGGCGGTTGTCCCGCCAGGACAAGGAAGATTTTACCGCCCTGATTTTGAGTCTGGTGAAAAAAGACGAGCACGACATGGTCAATGGCGTGCTGCGCACCACCATCCAGTTGCAGGAGGTGGATAAGGAGCGTCTGGAACGCGACCTGGTATTTTTTATGGACCGCTACCTGTATCAGCCCCTGCACAAGCTGGAAGCGGCCAAGGTCTTTCAGGATCTGCTCAGTCTGGTGACCCGCCACAGGCTCTCCTTCAAACCGAGCCTGTATTTGATGATGAAGGCCTTAAGCACCCTTGAGGGCTTGGGCATGATGCTCAACCCCAAACTGGAGCTGTTTTCCCTGGCCAAGCCCTTTATGCAGCGTTTGCAGTTTGAACGTATGCAGCCCAGGCGTCTTCTGGAAGATGCGGCTCAGCTTAGTCGCAGTTATGTGCGTCTTTTACGGGTCTTGCCCGAGGAGTTGCAGTCGATTTTGCTGCAACTGCAGAGCGGCAAGCTCAAGATAGGCTTTGAGCATCGCGGTATCAAACCGCTGCAGCTCACACTGGAGCGTATCTCCAACCGGATCGCCTACGCGATCGTGCTGGCTGCCTTGATTGTGGGCAGCTCGCTCATTGTGCTTTCAGGCATTCCCCCCCACTGGCACAATGTGCCGGTAATCGGGCTTTTTGGCTTTCTTCTGGCGGCCTGCATGGGTTTTGGTTTGCTCATCTCCATTCTCCGCCACAATAAAATGTAGTTCCAAAGTACGCCCTGCCCAGTAACCGGATCAGGGTTACCATCTCCATTCTCCGCCACAATAAAATGTAGTTCCAGCTCCATTCAAAGCGCTCTTAAAGTAGATAAGGGAAATGCGTGCCAGCACACGCTGGCATTACATTTCCCTTATCTTTTGCGTTCGACTTTGCGGTAAAACGGAACGATCTTCTCGAATTTCCCCTATTTTTTTACCCAAGTGCCGTTAATCTGTACAAACTGACCTGCCGGAGTTTTGTCTATCGCCTTTTTGCCGGCAAGTTGCTCCACGGCCTTAAGGTCAATGCCGTTACGTTTGGCAATATCCGCATACTCCTGTTTACGCTTGGCATTGATGGATTTGACCAGCTCTGCCGCAGCCGGGTTTGCCTGTACCAGCCCAAGGTAACCACTTGGGGTCTCACCCACGAACCCGCTTTGTTTGGCAGAGGGTAAATCCAGCGCCCAGGCAGCAGATACCAGCAGCAAAAAAGCGGATACAACTATTAGCATAGAGCGTATCATCGTTCTCTCCACGGTTAAAACAAACCACTGTCCTTACTAAGCACGTCATCCAGTTCTTTTTCCACTTTTACCCGGATTTCGTGTTCGATTTTTACATTCAGATTGATGGTGATCGGCTTGTCTGGAGGCTCGATCTGCACCTTGGGCGTACAGCCTGGCGCGAGCAGATAGAAAGCCGCCGCGGCGATCAGCATGGTTGTTCGCATACAATTCCTCCTGCGCAGAGTTGCGCGCAACACCTTGGCTACTTTGCCTGTTTGGGTTGAAAACGTTCCTGCACCCGACGGTTGAGCTCGGATGTCAAACCCTGACTATACTGAAGACTTTTCAGCAGGGAAAGGAGATTTTGTTCGGCCTGCAGGTTGAGGTGCA
>CAZEIT010000101.1:0-7005 GCA_964512515.1 uncultured Desulfobulbus sp. | reverse complement strand
AGTTTGTGGATATGGTGGATTTGGAAAGCAGATAATCTATAATCTAAAAAAAGAAGTAAGAACCCTTAAAAAAGAGCTGGATAGATTAAACGAACAAAACAATCCGGCTCAAAATTGACTTATATTATTCAACAACCATTCTTCAGTAGCGGAGATATATTATGGGAAATCAGGAAAGTTCCACGCAGGAATCATTTTTTGATGAAATAGCTCAGATGCAGGAAAAAATGATCAAGGGCGCTGAAGTACTGATGAACATAAATTTTGAGGGTTCGGATCAAACCGAGAAATCCCTTGTTTATCAGGAAGACAAGATGCGGCTTTTCCATTACAAGGCTACCGTGAAAAAGCCTTGCAAAATTCCTGCGCTCATTGTGTATGCCCTGGTGAACAGGCATTACATGATGGATATCGATAAGGAGAAAAGCTTCATCAAAAAGCTGCTTGACTCTGGACTTGATCTCTATCTTATTGACTGGGGGTATCCGACCGCTGAAGACAGGTATCTTACCCTGGAAGATTATATAGACGGCTATATCAACAATGCCATTAATCATATCAGAAAAGCGCACAACATCGAAAAAATAAACCTCATCGGCGTGTGTCAGGGCGGAACCTTCTCCACGATCTATGCGGCCCTGCATCCGGAGAAAGTAAAAAATCTTGTCACCATGGTTACGCCTGTTGATTTTGATGTTGAAGACGGTCTGCTCATAAAATGGAGCAAGTCCATGAACGTAGACAACATTGTCGACACCTATGGTGTAGTGCCTGGTTCCTTTATGAATTATGGTTTTCTGCTTTTAAAACCCTACAGCCTCATGGTCGATAAATATCTTGGCGTGGTCGACAAGCTGGATGATCCAGAGTCCATGGCTAATTTCATGCGAATGGAAAAATGGATATTTGACAGCCCAGGTCAGGCCGGGGAGGCATTCAGGCAATTTATCAAGGATTGCTATCAGGAAAACAAGCTGATCAAGGGAGAATTGGTAATTGGCAATAACACGGTCAATTTGAAAAATATAACCATGCCGCTTTTAAATATGCTTGCCCTGTACGATCATCTTGTTCCTCCTTCGGCAACACGACCACTCAATGACGCGGTTGGCAGCGTAGATAAGGAACTCATGGAATATCCGGTTGGACATATTGGTATGTACGTCAGCTCAAGGGCACAAAAAGAAGTTGCGCCAAAACTTTCCTCCTGGCTTTTGGAACGATCAAAGTAGGAGCTGTATCAGTTGATATAAGAAAAAGGAGACAAGGTATTTTTTCTTCTCTCATCCTGACAAGGGTATTCGCAGCGAAAGGATCTTCTTCTGAATTAAAAAACCGCTGTGCTTCAGTGCACAGCGGTTTTTTTGTAACCATTATTGCATCAATAGCAGCAACACAGACAAGCAGCAGAAAGATTCATGTAGCCTTCGGAGGACTGACCAGTGCCTCACCAGAGAGAACAACCACGCCTTCCTGATTGGTACAGGTAGTCTTTAGCCGGACCCGATTTTTTTCAACATTTAGTTCCTGGATTTCAACTTGTGCGGTGATGGTGTCGCCAATACGTACCGGCGCGCGGAACGATAAGTCCTGTTTCAGATAGATAGTACCCGGCCCTGGGAGTTGGTTGGCCAAGGTAGCCGAAATAAAGCCTGCCACCAACATGCCGTGTGCAATCCTGGTTTTAAAAAAGGTGTTGTTGGCGTAGACCTCGTTCACATGGGCCGGATTAAAATCACCGGAGATGCCCGCATAAAGGTAGATATCTGTTTCTGTAACCGTTTTCGTGAATTCTGCGGTCTCGCCAATACGGAGTTGATCAATAGTTTTTCCTGGTTTCATGGCAATTTCCTCCTGTTTTCGTTTAGTTGGAGAATAAGAATTCATCCCTGCCCTGCTTGCGGCGAATCCAGTTCAGGGTTTGCTGCACCGCTTTTCTTTTGAGAAGCCAGGCAAAGAGCAGGCTCTTGCCGGGAAAATCCAAGAGGGACAGGCCCAGCACCAGGGTGATTATACCTTGCCCTGGTAAAACCAGCATGGCTAGCCCTAGGGCGACCAGTACCAGGCCGAAGGTATTGCGCACAAGCGCCCACACGAAAAAAGCCCCGTTTTTTTCTTTGCTCTCCCCTTTTTCAACCCGCTGGGCAAAGGCGCAAAAATAATTACAGTCCAGACGGCCAATCGCCCAGGGGATGGCGATCACTGAGCCGGCAAACGTGATAAAGGAAAAAAGAAGTATAAAAATAGCCATAAAAAACTGTTTTAGATCTTTTATTCGGTTGATCAGGGCAACGAGCCGGGCGGCTGCAGGAGCACATCCTGCAAGGCTCGTTTGGGCACGTGGTGTACCCCTGCCTCATCACGCCAGTAGCGGATCGTGCCGTCAGCGCCAAGCTCTTCCAACACCACCTCCTCCGCAGGATAACCCAGGGCCAGCATCAGAAGAATGCGATGATGCGCCTGCAATTGCAGCACCTCATGCAGTACGGGCTTGAAGGCGCCGATGCGGCAACCAAATACGTCTCTGGCAGCCGCGGCCAGAAGCATACTTTGGCTGGCAATGCCCAAGTCGCAGTAGAGTTCCGTATCCGGACCCTTCTGCCACTGGCTGTTTGCCAGGCAGACTATATATCCGGTTGGCCGCTCACCAGGTCCTGGGCCGTGCCAGTTGGTCAGATAGCCAGCCCAGGCCAGATGCGGGAAAATGCGGTTACATAGATTGTTATCAAGCACCGGTATATATTGCAGGGCCTGGGCATTGCGGGCGCAACCGCTCAAGCGGGCAAGATCGATAAGGTCGCGCATAAATTGTTCGTTTAAAGGGCGGTCTTCCCGAAACCGGCGCACGGTCCGGGTTTTTGCCACCAACTGGGACAAATTCATAGAATCTTCTCCGTTCCAGTGTCTGCTGCTTTCATTTGTCTGGAGCCAATACTATGGGAAGGTGGGCAAAACATGCTTTTCCGGTAAAATAAGTATCTTTTCATCCTGTTATGCATTTATTTTTTTGCATTCACCTTTAAGCATGCTACATAAAATAGAATCTAATCTCATCTTTTTTCCGGTCAGGTGGCATGCTAGAAACCCTCGGTTCCATACGACTTTTGGATATTGTCGATATCCTGATTGTCGCCTACCTGATCTACCGCACCTTGCTGATCATCCGCGGCACCAGGGCCGTGCAGATGGTGCTTGGCATCGCCTCAATTTTACTGCTCTACTTCGTCTCCGCCTATTTCGAGTTGCAGACCCTGCGGGTTTTGCTCAAGACCTTTCTCGGCTCCTTACTGGTAGTGGTTGTCATCCTTTTCCAGGCTGAAATCCGCCGAGGCCTGGCTCGCATGGGCAAGCCCCACTTCTTTCGTAACAAACAAACCGCTGAAAGCGACCTGGAAGAAATTGTGCGGGCAGCATCCCTGCTGGCGCGGCGGCATCTCGGCGCGCTGATTGTGCTTGAGCGGGACAATGGTCTGCGCGACTTTCTGGAGGGCGGGTTCCGGCTGGATGCGCGCATTCAGGCGGAGCTGCTCCTGGCCATTTTCCAAACATCCTCACCCATGCATGATGGCGGGGTCATTATCCACAAGCACCGCATCCACTCTTCAGGCTGTCTGTTGCCGCTTTCGCAGAATCCCAATATCGACAAGCGCTACGGTACCCGCCACCGTGCAGCCCTTGGCCTGTCGGAGGAGACCGATGCCATTGTTATCGTGGTTTCCGAGGAAACCCAGGTTATTTCCATGGCGCGCAATGGCCGACTCACGCCATTTAAGGAAGAGGCGCAACTGCTTGCAACCCTGAAGGCCATATTCTATCCTCGCAAAAAGCCTGGCCGCTGGCCGGTGCGGTCAAAAGCAGGAGCTGCGGATGCCAAACAGGACGCCTGACTTTACCCTGCCCTTTCAACACTGGCCGCTCAAGCTGCTGGCGCTTATAATCGCGGCCACTCTCTGGTATGGCATTGTCGCCGAAGATCAGGTGGATATGATCATGACTGTGCCGCTGGAAATGCGCAACCTGCCTCCCAACATGGTCATTGCCAACCAGTTCAAAAAAGAGCTGGATGTATCGGTGCGCGGACCAAAACGCCTGCTGCAGGAAATGCAGCAGCAGAATATTTCCCGGCCAGTTGACCTCAGCAACGCACTGCCTGGGGCGGTGGTGGTGCAGAATACCCCAGAATCCATACCTTTCCCCAGGGGCGTAACCGTGCAACGGGTGCAGCCAGCCAACGTGACCCTTATGGTGGACCAGCTTCTTGAAAAAAGCATTCCCCTGGTGGCCACAACCTCAGGCGAGCCTGCGCGAGGCTTTTCTCTGGAAGGGATACGGCTCAGCCCAGCACTTATCAAGGTCAACGGGCCCCGCAACCTGATCAGCAAGGTGCAGTCCATCAACACCATTGCCATTGATGTGGATGGCTTGACCCAAACCAGCACAGTACAGGTTCCCTTGGTACTGAGCGAACCCTTGCAGAAGCTTATCGGTGAGACCGTGGTTGAAGCAGAGATCCTCATCAAGGAACCGATGACCCGGCGTACCGTACACTATATCCCCATCAATCTGAAACAGGCGGATAGGGGCGCCCGGGTGAGTCCAGCCATGGTGAGTGTGGAGGCAGATATCCCCTCCAAGGTGGCAAGAGAAACCCCGGAACTAAACATGCTCTTCCGCGCCTCGGTGAACGTTGCAGAGGCGGATAAAAATGGTGATGCGCCAATCCGGGTAGAGGCCATTAACTTACCAAACCATTCGGCTATCAACATCCTTTCAGTTCGTCCAGAACAGGCCAGCCTTTCCCCAAATAACTGACTCAGAGAACCAAAATGAAAAAGCTTTTTGGCACGGATGGCGTGCGCGGTGTTGCCAATATCGAACCCATGACCACGGAAATCGCCATGCAGATAGGCAGGGCGATCGCGTTTATCGTTAAAGGCAAGAGCAAGGGCAACAGCATCGTTATCGGCAAGGACACCCGCCTGTCCGGCTATATGCTGGAAAATGCACTAGCAGCCGGCATTTGTTCAATGGGCGTGAACGTACAGTTGGTGGGGCCGCTTCCCACCCCGGGAATCGCCTTTATTACCTCTTCCATGCGCGCCGATGCCGGGGTGGTGATTTCCGCCTCGCACAATCCCTTTCAGGATAACGGCATCAAAATCTTTTCAGCCGATGGCTTTAAGCTGCCCGATGAGGTGGAACTGGAAATTGAGGAGCTTATCTTCTCGCAAAAAATGGCGGCGCTCAGGCCGGTTGCCGAAGAGGTTGGCCGGGCCATCCGGGTGGACGATGCCTGCGGCCGCTATATTGTTGGCCTTAAGAACACTTTTCCAAAAAAATATACGCTCGACAATTATCATATTGTGCTCGACTGTGCCCATGGCGCTGCCTACAAGGTTGCCCCGTATGTGTTCAGCGAACTGGGCGCCAAGGTGACGGCCTTGGGAATATCTCCGGACGGCACCAATATCAACCACGATTGCGGCGCCCTGCATCCAGAGCATATGGCGCAAAAAGTGCAGGAGTTGGGAGCAGACATTGGCCTTGCCCTGGATGGCGATGCCGACCGGCTGATTGTCTGCGACGAGAAGGGCAACATTGTCAACGGTGATCAAATCATGGCCATTTGCGCCAAGGAACTGCTGCGACAACGCAAGTTGCGTAAAAAAACCCTGGTAGCCACGGTCATGAGCAATGTGGGTCTGGAACTGGCCATGCAGCAGATGGGAGGACAACTGCTGCGCTGTCAGGTGGGAGACCGCTATGTGGTGGAAACACTGCGCAAGCAGGGTTGTAATTTTGGTGGCGAGCAGTCAGGCCATCTGGTCTTTCTTGATCACAACACCACGGGCGACGGTGTGCTCGCTGCCCTGCAACTGCTGGCCATCATGATCAGAACAGATAAACCGCTCTCGGAACTTGCCTCTATCATGACACCTTATCCCCAGGTGCTGCAGAATGTGCGTATGGCTGAGCGGGTGGCTCCGGAACACATAGCAGATTTTCCCGAGGCCCTTCTGGAGGCGCAGGCTCAATTAGGTACAAGCGGCCGCATTCTGGTGCGACCTTCAGGCACTGAGCCGGTTATCCGGGTGATGGTGGAGGGAGAAGATGAAGCGCAGATCAATACACTGGCCCAAAGTCTGTGCAACGTGATTCTAAAGGCGGAACGCGGTTAAAAAAAACGCCGCCTCGGATGAGGCGGCACATGGATATGCTTCAGTGACCGTCAAGGGCGATCAAATACCCTCTGCAGCAACGGATCCAGGCCCAGCCAGCGGACGGAAGCTCTTCTTGGTGGCCCCGCAACTCGGACAGACCCAAGTATCGGGCACATCCTTGAATGCTACTCCCGCCTTGATCCCTCCCTTGGCATCACCCTTGTCCGGGTCGTAAATCCAGCCGCAGTTGCTTACCTGGCACTGATACATTTCCTCTGGTTTAGCCATGTTTTTCCTCCTGAGTTTGTAGTCCGGCGCATGCTCGCCAGCCAAATTGCTATACCGTGCTGACGCAAAACAAGGTCTGTTTCCCATCTCCCTGCGTCTGCCCTGCCTGGCCAGCAGCTCATGGTAATAGAGCCAACATGCAGTTTTCCTGATTCTTTTTTCGATGGTGTACGTGTATAAGTAGTCAGCCAACACGTTGAAGTCAACCACTACCAGCGCAAAATCCAACTAACTGACGCCAGGCCCTTTACCGGTTTGGCATAAAATGGTGATCTATCTCCGTTTGAATGACACGGCATTGGCCCATGAATAAAGGCAGTAAGGTTTCAAGACCTGTTATTTTCTTCAAAATCGCCACGGTGATGACAGTGGCTTTTCTCCTCCTGGGCGGCACCCTGATCGCTGCCTCGCATATCCTGGCTGTCAAAAGATTGCAGAACCAGGAGCGACTGGAAGCTGAATACCTGGTGGAGCGCAGCCGCAATACCCTAAAATCACGGGAAAAACGCCTGCTTTCCATTGCTGACCGGTTGGCGCAGAGTAAGAGTTTGCGCGC
>CAZEIT010000100.1:0-7031 GCA_964512515.1 uncultured Desulfobulbus sp. | reverse complement strand
CCAGATCGAGCTGATAATCCTCCATCGCCGGGTAGAGGATTTCCTCCACCACATGATTGAGGCGATGGATTTCATCGATAAAAAGGACATCCCCCTCCTGCAGGCCAGTAAGGATGGCAGCCAGATCGCCCGCCCGTTCAATCACCGGGCCGGAGGTGACTTTGATGCCCGCACCCATTTCATTGGCAATGATATAGGCAAGCGTTGTCTTGCCCAAGCCGGGAAAACCATGAAAAAGGACATGATCAAGGGCCTCGCGGCGCAGCCGGGCGGCTTGAATAAAGATGTGGAGGCTGTCCTTGACCTGCTGCTGACCGATATATTCGGCCAGACTGCGGGGACGGATCTCCACGCCTGGACTCGACAGATCCTCTTCTTCCAACTCCGCGCTGATCAGGCGTTTACCGCTGAGCGACTCCTCATGTTTCACCGGAAACTCCCCTTATAGTACTCAAGGCCGCACATCATACACCGGTCAGCTTATCTGGCGGCCAGCAGACGCAGAGCCTGGCGCAGCCAGTCTTCAACCGTGCAGGCAGCCATATTCTGCTCCTTTTCAAGGGAGCGCAGCACCTGCCAGACCTGTTGCTCCGTATAGCCCAGGTTCACCAGAGCAGAGGCCGCGTCTGCCTGCGGCGCAGCCTGCGTAGCGGTACCCGCACCGCCCCCCATCGGAATTGCGGTCAAGCCCTCCAGGGTTCCCACCTTGTCGGCCAGTTCCACACAGATACGTTCCGCAGTCTTCTTGCCCACTCCGGGCACCGAGGTCAGGCGGGCAAGATCCCGACTGGCAATAGCACTTTGCAGATCAGCCGGGCCAAGACCACCGAGTACGGTCAGCGCCAGTTTCGGCCCGATGCCAGATACACCAATCAGGAGGACAAAAAGCTTTTTCTCATCAGTAGAGGCAAAACCATAGAGGCTGATGGCGTCTTCACGCACGATGGTCTGCACGAAAAACTGCGCCTCTTGGTGCAGTTCCGGCAAAATCTCGTAGGTGCGCAGGGAAACCAGCACCTCATAACCCACCCCGTTCACATCCACTACGGTGTGGGTTGGGCTTTTCTGGATGATTTTCCCTCGTAACGCAGCAATCATGGCAAATGGATAAAGATCGCGAAAAAATTTGTGCAGCGAATTCCAGTTTCAATGCAAAGAAACATATCAAGCAGCATTTACCGATGCCGACACAGGCAACGCTTTGATCTGGAATTGGAACAAGGCCTCTTTCCAGCCACAGCAAAGTGCAGCATTTTCAAATAACATTGTGATGCGCATGGCAAATGGCCAGGGCCAGGGCATCGGCCGCATCACTTGAGGGCGCGGCATTCAGACCCAGGAGCATACGCACCATGTACTGAATCTGAGCCTTGTCGGCATGGCCGTAACCTGCCACGGTCTGCTTGACCCGACGCGGGCTGTAGTTAAAAACCTGCAAACCCTGATGCAGGGCTGCCACCACAGCAGCCCCGCGGGCATGCCCGAGCTTGAGCGCGGCACGGGGATCGCGGGCCAGAAAGACCTCTTCCACCGCCGCGGCCTCGGGCTCATAACTGCGGATAATTTCGCTTAAATCCGAAAAAATAACCAGAAGACGGCGGGAAAAATCCTTCTCGCCAGCAGTGCGGATGGTGCCGCAGGCAACAAACTCTAGCTGGCTGCCCCGCGTGTTGATCAGGCCATAGCCGGTAATCCGCGATCCCGGATCTATCCCCAGGATACGCATGCACCTGGCCGCTGAATTGCCATCAGGAAAGGTTGTTCATAATTTCATCGGGGATGTCGAAATTGGCGTGCACTTTCTGCACATCGTCGTGGTCTTCCAGGTTTTCCAGCAGCCGCAAGAGTGACTGGGCTGTTTTTTCCTCGCTCACCTCAACGGTATTTCTGGGAATCATGGCAAGCCCGGCATCGCTGAAGTGGATATCGCCAGCTTCAAGCTGCTCAACCACGTCGTTGAAGTCCTCCGGCGCGGTCAGGATCTGGTAGCTGTCGTCTTCTTCCACTATATCCTCAGCCCCTGCCTCTAGCACCAGTTCCATCAAGGCATCTTCCCGCACGCCTTCCTTATCCACAGTGAGGGAACCCTTTTTGTCAAACATCCAGGCCACGCAGTTTGACTCGCCCAGGTTGCCGCCGCTTTTGGCGAAAAAGTGACGAATATCGGCAACGGTGCGGTTTTTGTTGTCGGTCATGGTTTCCACCAGGATGGCTACGCCGCCCGGTCCATAACCCTCATAGAGGATTTCCTCGTAAATGGCTCCGTCCAGTTCGCCTGTGCCCTTTTTGATGGCCCGGTCGATATTGTCCTTGGGCATGTTTTCTGTCTTGGCAGCGGTAATGGCGCTGCGCAGGCGAGGGTTGCCTATGGGATCGCCGCCGCCGGTTCTGGCGGCAATAGTGATTTCCTTGATCAGTTTGGTAAACATCTTGCCGCGCTTGGCGTCATTTGCTCCCTTCTTCCGCTTGATAGTACTCCACTTCGAATGCCCGGACACGCGTGATACTCCTTTAAATTCAACGGTTTGTTTCGTACAATTTGGGCCGGCGGTATCCCAGCCCCAGCACGAACACTTCTCGACTTTCCTGACGGGAACTCTGCGGTTTCAGTACCTTGAGCGTGGTGAACAGCGGCTTGCACTCTTCAAGAAAGACGGGGAAATCCACGCCTTGAAATACCTTGCAATAGAGGGCGCCGTTATCGTGCAAAAGGCGCTTAGCCAGTTCCAGCACCCGGCGGCAGAGCCTGAGCGACAGCTGATGATCCGCATACTGGCTGCCAGTGGTGGCCGGCGCCATATCGCTGAGCAGCACATGGAAGCCAGGCCATTTTTTGTGCAAAACACCAATGAGTTCCTCAGAAAAAACATCATAACAAAGCCGGTGGATTTCGGCATCGGGTTTTTGCGGCGCTTCTGTTGCCCGCTGCAGATCCACCCCGGCCACCACGCCCCTGGCTCCCACTATACCGGCGGCATACAGGCTCCAACTGCCTGGATGGCAACCCAGATCAAGCACCCGCTGGCCCGGCTTGAGAAAGCGGTGCTTCTTCTGCGCCTCTTCAAGCTTATAGACAGATCTGGCCGGGTAGTTGTCTTTCTTGGCCTTGTGGAAGTAGAAGTCCTTTTCCTTGCGCATGCCTCAGTCTCCAGCGCCTTTGCCCTGTGCCGCCATGGTTATGGTTCTGGCCAGTTGCAGGGCCTCATCGCGGCTTTTGATTATACCTTCCATGCGTTCCAACTCCACCTGGGCAAGGATGGTTTTGAAAAGGGGCCCCGGCTGCAACCCCAACTCTTCGATCAAGTCCCGGCCTCCCAGAAGGGGCGGACTGCTCTGTACCGGCAGCACCCGCTCACGGTGCACCTGTTCCAAACGTTGGCCAAGCCCTGCCACCTCATTTTCCATGGCCTCTGGCCGCTGCTCACCCTTGCCGGCCCGGGCATCTGCCTGGGCCAGAACAAGCAGCCCGATCAACTCGTCTCCCAGTGCCTGAATCAGTCGGATGCAGGCCTTCAGACTCAACTCGCCCTGGCGGGCCACATTCAGAAGATGGAAGGGCCGCATATGCTGACTGATCAGCAGACTCACCCGTTCGCGTTGCCGGGTGCTCCAGCGTAAGCGCTCTGCCAAGACCTTGACCAGTTCCACCCCGGCCCGTTCGTGCTGATGAAAGGTAATGCGACCATCCCGCCCGCTATCCTGGGCCCAGGTAACGGGCTTGCCCAAGTCGTGCAGGAGTGCCGCCCATTTGAGCACCAGGATATTGTCCGCATCCGCCAGATAGACGCGCATGGCAGGGCTGCAGGCCGGAAAACCGGATTCTGGCCGGGCAATGAGCAGCTCAACCTGATGCAGGGCTTCAAGACTATGCCCCAGCACATCCAGGTGATGGCTTTTGGGCTGTTCCAGCCCAGCTGCTGCGGCGAGCTCCGGAATCACTTCAAAGAGCAGGCCATTGGCCCACATAGCCTTCATGGCGCTATGGGCGCGAGGTGAGAGCATAATTGCGTTCAGCTCGGCTGTCACCCGTTCGGCGGCTGAACGGGTAATCAACTTGTGATTGAGCTGGATGGCCTCACTGGTGGATGCATCCAAGGTGCAGTCCAAGGTAGCGGCAAGGCGAAAGGCGCGCAGCATGCGCAGCGGATCACTACAAAAAGCCCTGGTATGGGTTTGGCGAATCAGACGCGCGCTGATATCTGCCAGGCCTCCTGCAGGATCAAGACAAGGAATAGTTTCTTCCGAGCTCCACTCCCCTGTAAGCAGGCTATCCAGAGGGACGGCCAAGGCATTGATGGTGAAATCCCGCAGTTGTAAATCTTCTGTAATAGTGCCAGCCCCCTCACGAAAGGCGGCAATATCAATGATTAAACCACTGCACACTACCCTGGCCACATCCTCTTCCGCATCCAGACAGATAAAGGTGCCGCCAATGTCTTCGGCAAGCTTCCTGGCAGAGCCTGCCGCATGCCGCGCCACGGTCAGATCAATGTCATGGGGTATGCGGCCCAGCAGCAGATCGCGCAGACTGCCGCCACTGAGGTAGAGTTCTCCTCCGCAGTCCTGGCGCAATGTCGCAAGCCGTGCCCGCAACCAGGGCGGCAGCAGGGCCTCTATCTGGGCCCGGCTTAATAGCACTGTACAGCCTTGGTCCTTGGCTACTGCCATCACAGCACCAGCTCCTTGGCCTGTTCATCCGTAAGCGGGTTAAAGGTGGCCTCATGCACTCCTTCTTCCCGTTCGATGCGCACCATGCCCGCAGCCGCCCTGCCCTCCACCTTTTTTGCGTAGCGTAAAAGCAGGCCGGCCAGTTGTGCCTCAAGTTTCCCCTGGTCTGCCAAGGCAGAAGCAGACGCTGCACCCCGCCGCAGCAGGCCGACAGGGCCTGGCCGGTCCTTTATGTGCAGGAGCCAGTCTCCGGGTTGCCGCAGCGCCATAATGCGCTCGTTATCCTTTTGATCACGACCAAGGATGAACCACAGGCCAGGCAGGGGCTCAAAATGCCTGCCAAAAAGGAGCAGGCGAAAGTCGTTCACCAGGTTATTGCTGCTCTTGCCATCGCTGTTGTTCTCGTCTCCTGCGGCGGCAAAAATCCCCGGCGAAAAATAACGAAAGCGAACAGCCAGGTTCACGTCGGCCAACAAGCAGCCGCCTGCCGGGGCCGGGTAATCAAAGATACTGAAATGCGCTGCCAGTGCCTGCTGCTCGCTGCGACCCCGGCCACAGATGCGACAGAGCTGGTCGCGGTTAAGCAAACCCTGTAGCTCGGGCTCGGTGGGCGGCATGAGCTGCGCGCAGAGCGGCCTGAGCAGAATGCCTTCGCAGCCGGATTCGCGCTCGATAATACGCAGGGTGTCGCGACGCTGCGACATGGGCCTTTGCCCAATCACCTCGCCGGTAATAAGGAAGCTGGCTCCGTACTTTGGCATGAGGGCGCGCGCCTGACGCAGCATGAAGATCTTGCAGTCGATACAGGGGTTGAAGTGGCGACCAAAACCGTGCTGTGGCGCTTTGAGCATGGTGATGTAATCATGACTGACATCAATGACCTCGACCTCGATGCCGTATTTTTCCTGCACGCTCACGGTAAAGCTCGCGACATCACCTACATCTGCCTCAAAAAAAGGGGTAATGAAGCGCAGCGCCACCACCCTGACGCCCTGGGCCATCACCACCCGGCAGGCCAGGATGGAATCCAGGCCGCCTGAAAAAAGAGCAAGCGCGGTTATACTCACGAGTCAGCACTCCGGAATTTACGCGCCATCAGCTCGCGCACATAGGCATGGGTCTGGGCGCTCGCCCGCTCGCCATCCAGCATGCGCGCCAGCTCGGCGCGGCGAGCCTCCTCATCAAGCAGGCTGATGCCAGTGCTGGTTCGGCCCTGTTTCACCTGCTTTTCCACCTTGAAGTGGAGATCGGCCCGGGCTGCGATCTGGGGCAGATGGGTGATACAGATTACTTGATGGTGCCCGGCAAGCTCGCTGATTTTGGCTGCCACGGCCTCGGCGGTCTGGCCGCCAATGCCCGCATCCACCTCATCAAAAATGACTGTTTCCACCTCGTCGCGGCGGGCAAGCAGGCACTTCATGGCCAGCATCATACGCGAAAGTTCGCCGCCTGACACAATACGGCTCAGCGGCTTGGGCGGTTCACCCGGATTGGCAGAAAAAAGGAACTCCACCTCATCCAAACCGTTTGACCGCAGGTTCTCGCCTTTTTTCGCATCATTGCTCTGCAGGCCAACTACAAACGAAGCCTGGGAAAAATTAAGCGAGGCCAGCTCAGCCTCCATTTGCACTGCCATTCTCTCACCCGCCGCAGCCCGTGCCTGGCTCAGGGCCCCTGCACTCTGCTCAGCCTGATGCAATAGTTTGGCCGCTTCTTTTTCGGCCCGCCGTATCTGCTCTTCCATATTGTCCAGTAGTTCAAGCTCCTGGGCCGCCTTTTCCGCAAACCTGAGCACATCCTCAAGGGCTGGCCCGTGCTTGCGTTGCAGTTGTTTCAAATCTGCCAGCCTGCCTGCAATCAGCTCCAGACGGCTGGTGTCGGTGGGCAAATCGGCCAGGTACTTAGCTGAAAGGGCAGCCATGTCTTCAAGCTCAAAGCCCGTTGCAGTGACCCGCTCGGCCAGGGGTGAGAGTTCGGTATCAAGCAGTACCGCCTGATCCAGCTTTTTCTTGATCTCCACCAATAGACCCTGGGCCGCGTTCAACTGGCGTTCCGCCGCGCCCACACTTTGCAGCAGCATTTCCGAGGCTTTGAGCTGGTCGCGCTCGCGGATAAGGGCTTCATCCTCCTGCGGCTGCGGGTTAATCTTTGCAATCTCTTCCACCTGCAGGCGCAAGAACTCGTGCTGTTGCTCCTTACTGGCCTCTCGCTCGCGCAGGGCTTTGAGTGCCTCGGCGGCCTGCCGCCAACGCTGATAGTCGACACTGTAGCTGTGACGCAGCTCCCAGAGCTCGCCATAACTGTCGAGAAAATCCAGATGCCTGCGGGCATTGAGCAGTTGCTGCTGATCGTGCTGACTGGCG
>CAZEIT010000099.1:0-7049 GCA_964512515.1 uncultured Desulfobulbus sp. | reverse complement strand
TGCAGAATCAATATGTTGACGTGCTTTTTATTGCATCAATATCACGGATTCAGGTAAACAATAAGAACAGGATAATACATATGAAACCACGAATAATACGTGAAGGTATACAGTGGATAGGATTTGTAGATTGGAACCGGAGATTGTTTGATTCATTGATCCCTTTGCCTGATGGCACCAGCTACAATGCCTATCTCATTCAAGGGTCAGATAAAACAGCCCTCATCGATGCTGTTGACCCTGCGATGGCAGAAACTTTGAGGCAGCAACTCGAAGGAGTTGCAAAAATTGACTATATTGTCGCACAACATGCCGAGCAGGACCACTCGGGTTCTATTCCTCTGGTACTGGACATGTACAAAGAGGCTATTGTCCTTTGTACGCCAAAGGCAAAAAATCTGCTTATTGATCATCTTGAAATTCCTGCTGAACGCATTCAGACGGTCAGCGATGGCGAGACCATTTCCCTTGGTAACAAAACCCTTCGCTTCATCTATATGCCATGGGTTCATTGGCCGGAAACCATGGTCACGCATCTGGCAGAAGACCGCATTGTATTCACCTGCGATTTTCTGGGATCACACCTTGCCATGTCTGGCCTGTATGCTGGAGATGATCCCTATGTCATGGTGGCAGCAAAGCGGTATTATGCTGAAATCATGATGCCGTTTCGCAAGGCGATTCAGGGTAATTTGAAAAAGCTGCGGGAAATCGATTTTAATCTGATCGCACCCAGCCATGGCCCGCTTTGGGATCATCCCGAAATAATCGTGTCTGCCTACGAAGATTGGGTTTCGGATAAGGTCGATGATCTGGTTGTTATCCCGTATATTTCCATGCACGGTAGCACGGAAATGATGGTGGACCACCTTGTCGCGGCCCTGGCGGAACGGGGTATAACAGTGAAGAAATTCGAGCTGACCACCACCGACATAGGCAAACTGGCAATGGCCCTTGTTGACGCCGCAACCATTGTGATTGGTACCCCAACCGTGCACATGGGGCCGCACCCAAGCGTGTTCTCGGCCACCCATCTTGCCAACGCTTTACGGCCCAAACTCAAGCATGCCGCCATTATTGGCTCTTATGGCTGGGGCACCAAGGTTGTGGAACAGATTTCCAGCCTTATTCCCAATCTGAAGGTTGAAATCCTTGGCACCGTGCTGTGTAAAGGCCTGCCACGTGAAGAAACCTTTGCCGAGTTGGATGCCCTTGCCGATGCCATCCAGGAAAAACATTCTACATTATGAGGTAAACTGGACTGGGTACGGGCGGGTACGTGTTCCGCCCTACCCCGTATCCACCATGCGGCATGCCGTAGAACATGGCGGATGAGAACCAGATTTACTTTTTAACGGGTGCGTCCCAAAGAATTATGCTCAAATTTGCCGCGGTTAGGCATGAAGCAGGGCATGACAGCATTTCCCGCAAAAAACAGGCTAGATTTTTATTATTGGCCTCTTTGAAGCCAGCCAAATGAAACACAGGAGGAAAGCAAGATGCCGTACTGAGCCCTGCCCTGCTCTGCTGGCCAAAACATCGACTTATGTGCCCATGGCGGGCTTGATATTAACCCTTGACATTGCTACCGGCCAATTTCTTCAATTTTCCATCCTCTTTGTTATTTTAGTGGGCATGGCTACCGCCTGGTATTGTCAAGCGCCTATAGCCTATGGCAAAAGCAATCTGCGCGACCCGAAAACAACCTAGGCCAGAAAATGAGGAAAATGGGTAACCACGATCCTTTCCGCCAATTCTTCAAACAACCTGTCTCCTTGAGCAGTCAAAACCTGCCAGACAGGGGCTCACAACTCCCTTCTGTTTCTATTTTTTCCTCTTTTGGAAACAAATCGCACCAAAATATTATCTGAAAGCGGTATAGTGCCGCCAGCCTTGGCACCGCAGTAATGGGCCGGGTTCTATCTTCGTCTCTTCTTACAATATTTGCTGCATGAATACTCCCGCATCCCCTGCCCAGCCCAGCGAGGCCACCTTTAGTCGCGCCTTGGCCGGTCACAACCTGATACCGGTGCACCGCACCCTGATTGCCGATTTGGACACCCCGCTCACTCTTTTTGCCAAGGTATGCGAAAACAGCGAGCATGTTTTTCTGTTCGAATCCATGCAGGGCGGTGAAAAATGGGGCCGCTACTCCTTTATTGGTTTTGATCCGCTCATCACCTTCACAAGCCAGGGCGAAACCTGCACCATCGAATATTCCGGCCTGCCCGGGCGAGAACCCTTGGTGCAAAACGGCAATCCGCTTGCCATTCTGCGCGATTTGATGACCTCCTTCAGCGTGGCCGAGCCAGAGGGCCTGCCCCGCTTCTATGGCGGCCTAGTGGGCTATCTGGGTTATGACATGGTCCGCTTTGTGGAAAAATTGCCAGACCGGCATACACAGCAGGATTTACCGGATAGCGCCCTGTTCATCCCACGCATTTTGCTTATCCACGATCAACTCAAGCAAAGGCTCAGCATTGTGTGCACGGTGTGGAACGATGGCCAGGACGTTGATGCGCCTGCAGCCCTCTATGCCGAGGCCTGCGCCCGTATCGACACCGTGGCCGCACAGTTGCGCGGGCCTGTACCGCCTGCTTTTGTGGAGCAGCGTCCAAGTGGCGTACATCTGTTCAGCTCCAACACCAGACAAGAAGCCTTTAAAAACATGGTGGAGCGCGCCAAGGAATATATTCTGGCAGGCGACATTATTCAGGTGGTTTTGTCGCAGCGCTTTGAGGCAGAAGCCCACATTCGCCCTTTCAGCCTGTATCGCGCCCTGCGCCACGTCAACCCCAGCCCGTATCTCTTCTGTTTGCGGCAAAACGGAGCCACCCTGGTGGGTTCTTCCCCGGAAATTCTGGTGCGGCTTGAAGAGAGGCAAATTGAAGTGCGGCCCATTGCCGGCACCAGAGTACGTGGCAAAACCCCTCAGGAAGACTTGGCCCTGGAAAAAGAGCTGCTGGCCGACCCCAAGGAACAGGCTGAACACCTGATGCTGGTGGATCTGGGCCGCAATGACGTGGGCCGGGTAGCTGCCCTGGGCACGGTGCAGGTGCACGACCTGTTGGTGGTCGAACGCTACAGCCATGTGATGCACCTTGTTTCCGGCGTAAGCGGAGAGCTTGCAGCGGGCAAGGATCAGTTTGATGTTTTTGCTGCCTGTTTTCCCGCCGGCACGGTCAGCGGCGCGCCCAAGATCAGGGCCATGGAAATCATTGACGAGCTGGAGCTGGCCCGGCGCGGCCCTTATGCGGGTGCGGTTGGCTATTTCGGTTTTTCCGGCAATATGGATTTCTGCATCACCCTGCGCACCTGCGTGCATACCGGCGCTACCCTGTGGATACAGGCGGGCGCTGGCATTGTTGCCGATTCTGATGCGCAAAAGGAATACGAGGAAACCATCAACAAGGCCAGGGCCCTGCGCCGGGCAGTGGAACTGGCGGAACAGGGGCTGTAAACCATGCTGGTCCTGATAGATAATTTCGACTCCTTTACCTACAACATTGTGCAATTACTGGGCACGGCCCCTCCTGCCACCGCACCAGGATGGCTGCCGCCGGAAATTCGGGTTATCCGCAACAACGCCATTTCGGTAAACGATCTTTTGGCGCTCAAACCCCAGCGGCTGCTCATTTCTCCGGGCCCCTGCACCCCAAGAGAGGCTGGTATTTCGGTTGAGGCCATCCTGGCCTGCAGTAGGGTGGTACCGGTTTTAGGAGTGTGCCTCGGGCATCAGTCCATAGGTGAAGCCTTTGGCGGCAAGATAGTGCGGGCCAAAGAGCCCATGCACGGCAAAACCAGTCAGATCAGCCACGATGCCAAGGGCGTTTTTACCGCTCTGCCCTCTCCCTTAACCGTGATGCGCTACCATTCGCTGGTGGTGGAGGAGACATCCCTGCCGGAAGAACTTGTCATCAGCGCTCTCAGTGAGGATGACGGCGCAATCATGGGTCTGCGCCATGTTAGCCTGCCAGTGGAAGGCATCCAGTTTCATCCGGAATCCATTATGACTGCGGAGGGCCTGCAACTGCTGCATACTTTCCTTCGCCCTGATTATTCAAAACTGTTTTAATTCCACTTCCATATCAAAACGCTATCTATGCCGGTTTCGGAAAATGCCCCCCGGAGTGTCTATATGTACACCTGCGCCACATTTTCCTCGCCTCCTTGATATCATCTGCGATCTGGAACTGGAATACGACTGCAAGAAACCGCTTGTACAGCAAGGACATCAATATGATCAAGCAAGCCATAGCCAAGGTTGTTGAAAAAGAGGACCTTTCCGAGCGCGAGATGAACAAGGTAATGAGCGAAATCATGAGCGGAGAGGCCACTCCTGCCCAGATTGGCGGCTTTATTACTGCTCTGCGCATGAAGGGAGAAACCGTGGACGAAATCGTGGGCGCAGCCCGCGCCATGCGCGACAAGGCGGTATTTGTCGACACCGGTGTGCAAACCCATAAAGGCGAAGTGCTGCTGGATATTGTCGGCACCGGCGGCGACTGTTCCGGCAGCTTCAACATTTCCACCACTTCAAGTTTTGTCATTGCCGCTGCAGGCGTACCCGTTGCCAAGCACGGCAACCGGGCGGTTTCCTCCCACTGCGGCAGTGCCGATGTTATCGAGGCCTTGGGCGTCAATCTCAACCTTGACCCGGAAAAGGTGGCAGAGAGCGTGGCCACCCTTGGTATCGGCTTTCTCTTTGCCCCGCTGCTGCACGGAGCCATGAAATATGCCATTGGCCCGCGTCGGGATATTGGCATTCGCACCATCTTCAATATCCTTGGCCCCATGACTAACCCTGCGGGCGCAAATGTGCAGTTGACTGGCGTTTTCGATCCTGCACTGACCAAGGTTCTGGCCGAGGTGCTGCTGCGCCTGGGCATGCGGCGTGCAGTGATTGTGTGGGGCGAAGGCGGGCTCGATGAAATGACCGTTACCGGTGCAACCCATATTGCCGACGGTCATGATGGGCAGGTACACCAAACGATTCTACAACCCGAAGATGTGGGCTTAAAACGGGCCACCATGGCCGATATCAAGGGCGGCGCAAGCGCTGCCGACTCAGCCGCCCAGGTGCGGGCTGTGCTGCGCGGCGAGCCAGGAGCCAAACTGGACATGGTGCTGCTCAATGCAGGCACCTCGCTTATGGCTGCAGGCAAGGCCGCAGACATTCCCGGCGGCATTGCCCTGGCCCGCGAGGTCATTGTTTCCGGCGCGGCCCTGGCTAAGCTGGAAGCCCTGGTTCAATTTTCGCAGGCATAGAAAAAAACATGGCAACTATTCTTGACACCATTGTCGCTAAAAAGCATGAGGAAGTGGCAGGGCTGCGGCGACAAGGTCTGCCCGCAAGAACTGCCGCGGATGCGCCCCGAGGCTTTATTCGTGCACTCTGCGCCAAACCCGGGGTGGCCATTATTGCCGAGGCTAAAAAAGCTTCGCCCTCCAAGGGATTGATCGAGCCCGATTTTGATCCGGTACAGGTGGCTAAAAATTACCAGAAGAACGGCGCCACTGCCATTTCCGTGCTCACAGATCGCCATTTCTTCCAGGGTGAGCTGGATTTTCTCATCAGCATTCGCAAAGAAGTTGGGCTGCCGGTACTGCGCAAGGATTTCATTATCGATCCCCTGCAGATCGAAGAAAGCCACCGTGCCGGGGCAGACGCCATCCTGCTGATTGCCGCCATTTTGAGCCCAGCCCAATTGCACGATTTCAGGGTGCAGGCAGAAGCCCTGGGCATGGATGCCTTAGTGGAGGTGCATGGCGAGGTCGAGTTGGATCAGGCCCTAGCAAGTGGGGCCCGGCTCATCGGCATCAACAATCGCAACCTGCACGATTTTATTGTTGATCTGAACACTACCTTCCGGCTCAAGACCCTGGTGCCACAGGGAATTCCTGTGGTGAGTGAATCCGGCATTACTACAGTTGAAGATATTGTGCGCCTGAAAGAGGCCGGTATTGATGCTGCCTTAATCGGTGAGAGTCTGATGCGTGCCGGTCGCAGTGGCACGCTTTTGCAGGAATTTACTTCGATTTAAGCAATGGGCCGCATCCGGGTTAAAATCTGTGGCATGACCCGCTTGGCCGATGCCCAGTGCGCGGTCGAGGCCGGAGTGGATGCCCTGGGCTTTATTTTCATGGCCAAAAGTCCACGCTTTATTGCCCCAGCCAGGGCCAGGGAGATTATTGCCGGGCTGCCGCCCTTTGTGGCTGCGGTGGGAGTTTTTGTCAATGCGGAACTAGGTCAGGCAGGAGCCATCATCCAGGAATGCGGGCTCAATTACGCCCAGTTGCACGGCGAAGAAACACCAGAGTATTGCCGGCAATTGCGCGCGGCTGCGCCCGCCTGCAGGCTCATCAAGGCGCTTCGGATTGGCGGGCCCAGGGAAGGCAGCCTTGACCCCGCTGTTTATGCAGATTGTACCAGTGCCCTCTTACTCGATACCTATGCGCCCAAACTCCACGGCGGCACAGGCGATGCCTTTGACTGGGCGCTGATCCCTTCTCTGCAACTCAGCCAGCCCTTTTTGCTGGCTGGCGGTCTGCATCCCGGCAATGTAGAAGCTGCCCTAGGGGCAGTACCTGGTGTCTATGGCCTGGATGCCAACTCTGGCCTGGAAGATGCGCCTGGGATCAAGAATCATGCCTTGATCTGCCGGTTTTTAGAACAGGTACGGACTAAAGAGCAGGCCCTGTTCCAGTCCAAGAGCAAAAATGCTATCAAGAAGGCGAGAAAAATGTGACGCTGGCGGGCCTCAGCGGAACGCCCCGTGAACATTTTCCCAAGCCGACACAGAGGCCGCTCTGATATGGAATTGAAATTACCTGGCCAGTAAGAGGGTGTAGCGATAACCGGCCTGGCGCATCTGAGCCTCGTACTGCTTGGCTTCACGCAAAGAGTAGCTGGCAAAAACCAGTACCCGGTACAGGTTCATTCCCGCGGCAGGGTACTGTTGAATCACCACATCCCGGCCCAGTTTGGCAAATTTTTTGGCTTGGCTGCGGGCGTCCTCTATGCGTTCAAATGCACCCATTTGCACAAA
>CAZEIT010000098.1:3294-7066 GCA_964512515.1 uncultured Desulfobulbus sp. | reverse complement strand
CCAGCTGGGAGGCTTTGAGGGCGGTAAAGATATGCTCCAGTTCGGCCTGCCAGAGGCCTTGATCTGCGGTTTTACCAGAGCTGCCTTTTGGGGCCGCATCATGCAGCAAAACAATATCACCAGGCCGGAGTGTCCTGAGGATGCGCCGAGCAATTCCCCGCACCCGGCGATTACCCATATCTCTGGCCCGGCAACTGAAATTAACGCTTTCAAGTCCAATCAGGTGCAGGGCTTCGGCATAGGCAGGCACATTCACTCCCACCGGCGGCCGAAAACACACAGGTTTCACCCCATGCCGCGCCAGCGCGCGCTGGGTAAGAGCCATTTCCCTGGCCAGCCGCGCGGGGCTGCGAAACATGATGCAGGCCTCATGACTGTAGGAGTGATTGCCCAGCTCATGGCCTTCCCTGAGGATGGCGCTGATCAGCTCCGGGTAGCGCCGCACCCTCTTGCCAGTGACAAAGAAGGTGGCGCAAAAACCATACTGCCTCAGCAGGGCCAGAAGCGCAGGCGTGGATACTGGGTCTGGGCCATCATCAAAGCTAAGGCTAACCTGCCTGTTCTGCCTGGAGCCATGGCTGATGACTGGGTAGAAAAAGCCCCAGCCTGGAAACACAGGAGCAAGCAGGCAGGCTGCAACAAAGAGGATAAGCGGCGCTACTGCACAAAGCGGCCCAAGAAAAAAGAGCGGGCAGGCAGCTGCCAGGGCAAGCAGGCCACTCTTCTCGGCCCATGAAAAAGGGCGGCCCTGGCTGCGCAGAAAAACCTTCCCCCGCATTTTCACCGAATGGACAGGGCGACCAATGATCTTTCGTCTCGCCGCCCGTGCCATCACTGCCGAATCAGCCAGAAAAGAGCGGCAAATGACGCCAGAGCTAAAACGTGCAGGGTAATCAACTGCCAGCGGTAGCGATGGTACCACTGGTCAAACTTCTGCAGCACAATCAACCCGCCAAAGAGTCTGCGCATGCGGTCAAGCGGCAGATAGACGTCGTTATCTGATGGCGAATCGCTCTGGAAAGCCAGCGCTGGATAGGCCACGTACATGCGTTCGCTTTCCAGATCGCGCAGAAAATCATCATAGGCAAGCCCCTGCCACTGGTGCTGGGTAGTCACTGTTTCGGCAAAGGCACGGGTAACGGCATAGGCGTGGGTCAGGCTGCGATAGCGGATGCGGGCGGCAGGCAAACCGGGCAGTTTCCAACAGTTGCGCACCATGCAGCCAAGAAAAAACACATCCCAGCAGGAATGCCTCTGCATGAAACGCACCAGTTCGGCCAAACGCCCAGGCGAGTAACGCAAAAAAACCACGTCATCCTCGAAGATAAGGATGCGCTCAGCACCACTTTCAAGCCCCCTCTGCATGCAGCACAGGTGAGACTCGTAGATGCCCTGCTCCGGGTTGGTGGCATGCTTCTCCACCACAACAAACTCTACCCTGTCTGTCAGGCCGACACGGGCAAACTGCACTCTGGCTTCCATGCGGCGATCTTCCCGGTTCACCAGGGAGATGCAGTAAACCTTGTCAAAAAAGGACCAATCCCCAGCCGATTTGGCACTGGAGCCGTCTTGCTTTTTCTTGCCGCTTGCGCAGGCTAAACTGTTTTTGCTAGAATGCGTGCCCACAGGTGCGTTTAAGATGGTGGCCGGTTATAAAAAACATCTTTCAACTTCAGTATTTTCGCTCAAAAGCATGAACATCAGCCTGATCCATCCCGCCGGTTCCAACTGGATGCCTGGCAAAAAAGACGTGAGCGTCACGGCCAACCGCATGGCTCCCCTGGGGCTGCTCTCCATGGCCGCCTATCTGGAAGAAAAGGGGCACAGTGTGCAGGTGCTGGACTGCCTGGGGCCAAAACCACCGAAAGACGCAGCAGAAACTGCCAGACGTGTGCTTGCCTCAGGGCCTGATCTGGTTGGCCTGACCGCCACCACCTCAGGATTTTGGGATGGCTACAGTATAGCCGCTGCGCTCAAGGCCAAACAAGCGGATATTCCCATTGTTTTTGGCGGAGTGCATGTTTCTGCCCTGGGTGCAAGTCTGCTTGAACGCTTTCCTCTGATCAATTTTCTCTGCCTGGGCGAAGGCGAACAAACCCTGTATGAGCTCGCAGAAGGCTGCGCAGCGGCGAGCATCAATGGTCTGGTCTGGCGTGATGGTGAAACGGTGCGCAGCAATCCTCCGCGCGAGCACATAGCCGATCTGGACAGCCTGCCCTTTCCGGCCTATGAAAAGCTTGCCGGTTTCCCTGGCCAGTATCACCTGCCCTTGTTCAGTTATGAGTATACGCCCGGCGCCACCATGATCACCAGCCGCGGCTGTCCTTACCAGTGCTCCTACTGCGACCGTTCGGTTTTCCACCGAGGCTACCGCGCCAATTCAGCGGAATACATTTACGAGCACATTCGGTATCTACGCCAGCGTTTTGGCGTGCGCCACATTAATATTTATGACGACCTCTTTACCCTGAACCGGCCCCGCATCGAGGCACTGTGCACCATGCTCGCAGCCAAACCGCTCGGCGTGCAGTTCAACTGCGCGGTACGGGTTGGCCATGCTGATGAAGAACTGCTTGGCTTACTGAGACGCGCTGGTTGCCTGATGGTTTCCCTGGGAATCGAAAGCGGTGAGCCCACACTGCTGGATGTGCACAAGCCGGGCGTGTATCTGGAGACTGTGCGCGAGACTGTAACGCGAATTCAGCAGGCAGGGCTGCGGGTAAAGGGTCTGTTCATGCTGGGCCTGCCCGGCGAAACCGTGGCTTCGGCCCAGAAAACCAGTGACTTCGCGCTTTCCCTTGGCCTGGATGACATGAACATGGCCAAGTTCACCCCTTTCCACGGCGCTCCGGTCTGGCGTGATATTGCAGCCCTTGGCGAGTTCAGGGAAGACTGGCGGCTGATGAACTGCCTTAACTTCGTTTTCCTGCCCAAGGGTATCGATTCGTGGGAGACCCTGGAGCTGCTTTACAACACCCATGTCAAGCGCTTCTACTCAGACCCTGCCTGGCGCAGGCGTTTCCACTCGCGCCTCTGGCAGCACCGTCACAGCCTCTACCGGCTCTTGCGGCATCTGCCGGATTTCCTCATGGCCATGCGGGCCTTTGAGCCTAGGCAAAACGGGCAATAGTCGTACCCGCTCGCAAAGCACGATTTATTCCAATTCCAGATCAATGTAAAGGTATCAAGCAGGAGAGGACAATACGACGAGCACGTCCATCAAGGTACTTTGAGAAGCATTTCCCGCAGCAGAGAGCGCTTTGGTATGGAATTGGAATGCATCAACCGTTCCTCCAGGTGGTGTATGGCTGGAAGCTGAGCATGGCATTGCTGTAGCGGCTATCACCGCTCACATCTTCCCCCACCCAATCAGGCTTAATGACCGTCTGCTCCGCAGAGATGAGCTCCACCTCGATCAATACCAGGCCGCTATTGGCGCCAAAAAATTCATCCACCTCCCAGATGAGCCCGGCATGTTCAATGCGGTAGCGGGTTTTCTCGATGAGCGGCAGGGGGCAAAGCAGAAAGAGTTCCCGCGCATCCGCCACTGGGATGGAGTATTCAAACTCCGCCCGGCTGATACCCTGGCTTGGACCTTTGATGGTAAGAAAGGCCTGATCCCCAGCCAAGCGCACCCGCACGGTTTGCCCCTTGCTGGCACAGAGATACCCCTGCAGATACGGAGTGCCCGCCGCACGACCACGCCAGCCATCACCTGCCGGAAGAAATTTACGCTCGATTTCCTGTGCCATGGAGCATGTAGCCAAATCAG
>CAZEIT010000098.1:0-3284 GCA_964512515.1 uncultured Desulfobulbus sp. | reverse complement strand
TTCTATCTGTTCTTCCAAATAGGTCTCAAGGCGACTCAGCAGCAGCGGGCTTGTTTCGCCGGGAACGATTTCATCCGGAGCATGGAAAAGGACCATATGAAACCCCACTTCCTCGTCGCCAAAACCGCGATGCATCTTCTGTACTGCAGTGATACGGTCGAGCACCACCTGAAAATTTGGTTTACCGGTTTTGGGCAAGAGCAGCCAAAGCAGATCCGGACGGAAACGGGCAAGCATGTCAACACTGCGGATGCGCTCGCTGATACGATAGACAAAGGTATCCATCAATTCCATCCTGGCCTGACCAGAATCGGCCCTCACCTGACCGGTAAAATCCAACCTGATGCCAATAAGAGTGAAGGTTTCGCTGGCATTCCGGCCGCAAAAATCCAGCAGCCAGTTGACAAAATTCGCAAAAAAATGGGAAGTGACCACGTTGGTTTCGTTGAGGCTGTCAGCGGCATCAAGCTCCATGCCGGCTTTTAGGGCCGCAATGCCGGTGGTGGTCAGTTCGTAATTATAAATTTGCCGCACCAGAAGACGGTCAACCGGAGCGAGGTTACCGCAACGCAGACAATGCGCCTGCGGTTCGGGTTGGGCGCAGGTGCTGCCGCAACTGCGGCAGATAAATGGGCCAGGCACCCAGTCATAATCTGTTTTAATCTGCTGAAGCATGGCATGACACTGGCTGCACTGCAGGCCATCGTCGCCACTGGAAATGGTAGTTTGCCCGGTTTCAATATAACCGCAAAGAAGGCAGTGCAGATACGAACCTTCTTCAATATCCGTACCCTGGCACTGCGGGCAGTGATCAATCAGATTCAACTGAAGGCCGCTGCAGACCGGGCAATGGCTGGTCCGGTCTACCAAGCCCCGCCGTTGCAGGTATCCCCGTTCGTACAAGGTTGTCAAGCGGGCGGCAACCAGATGGGCAGAACCCAGCATGGCCTCAAGCAGGGTGTAGGCATAGGCGTGCTCATCCAGCCAGACTCTATGGGGTGCAAGCTGCTTGTCTGGCCTGGAATAGAGCAAGGCAAGAACGCGCAAATAGTCGCTGGCATCAACATGAAAAACAGAGTCATTTAGATCCTCCAGGCGACGCAGCACAGGCTCGGCCTCTACCTTGGCATCCAGCACGGATGTGACTACCCCATCGGTGAGCAGGTCAAGCGGTTTGCCGAAACTCTCCAGGGTATAGAGCGGCTGCAGGCTGGTGCGCGCATCCTGGCGCAGGATGTGCACCAGCCGGGCAATGGCCCTGGAGTCGCTGTGAGCAAACACAAAGATGCTGTGCCGCTGTTCTTCAATAGATATTTCTTCAATATCTGTGCAGAACTGCACTGCTTCGCCCGAATATTCTTCGCTGAAGCGCGACAAGTCCTCTGGTGGCACAAAACAGACAAGTTGCATATGGACAGCACTCCTCAAAAGGAATCAGAACACCTTACTACTATCACATGCTCCCATAAACTCAGGAATTGCTCAGAAATTTTCATGCTTGTATTCCAATTTTATAACGTAAAGAATGACCGGCACAGGTGCAAGCACATTTTGCAATCCAAGGTGCAGCCTATGGCCAGTGCTTGCTGCAACGGGAGGCGGCAAGCCTGAATCCACAAACCTGGCAAGACAGGCCATGCTGCGGATTGCTGCTTTTCCCTGTTCCCACTCGCAACGGCTTTCCAGGCAGCAAAGCCAGGCTGTGCATCTTGCTGTTGCAAAAAACTGTGCGAACATCTACAACATGGGCGTCAACAGACCGGCGCAGATCAGTTCAACCCAAGCGCAGGGAGGATGTATGGACAGCAAACTGCACAACCTTCTTCAGGACATTACCCAAAAAAAAGGCAACATAACAATACTCACCGGCGCGGGCATCTCAGCGGAGAGCGGCATTCCCACCTTCCGCGGGCCAGAGGGCTACTGGACGGTTGGTTCTACTGTTTATCAGCCCCAGGAAATGGCGACCTTTGCCATGTTCTCGCGTATCCCGGATGAGGTCTGGAAGTGGTACCTGTACCGTATGGGTATTTGCCGAGGGGCAGAACCCAATGCAGGCCATTATGCCCTGGTGGATATGGAACGGCATCTGGCTGATCGCTTCACCCTCATCACTCAGAATGTTGATGGCCTGCATCTACGGGCAGGCAACAGCCTCAAGCGCACTCTGCAGATCCACGGCAATGTGCACCACATGCGCTGCTCGCTGGAATGCACTGGCGCAGTCTATCCCATTCCCCAGGAGGTAGCGCCCAAGGGGAAAGAGGATCAACTGACCGACAGCGACCGCCGGCTTCTGCGTTGTCCGCAGTGCGGCGCACGCACCCGGCCGCATGTGCTCCTCTTTGACGAGAGCTACAACGAACAGCACTATCATTTTTACAGCGCCTTGAACGCGGCCAAGAAAACAGATCTGCTGATTGTGGTTGGCACGGCAGGCGCAACCAATCTGCCCAATCAGGTTGGCCGCGAGGTCTTTCGCCAAGGTGGCGCGATTGTGGATATCAATATAGACACAAACCCCTTTGCCGAACTGGCCCAACAGTGCGAACGCGGATTTTTCTACTGCGCACCCAGCGCCACTGCCCTGCCCGCTATTGCGGCAGTGCTGCTCAAAGTGTAATTCCAGATCAGAGATGGAACCAAGGAGGCAAGGGAAATACGACCCAGGCATACACAGAAGCGCATCCTGTAAGTATTTTCAAGAACCGGCACAGACAGCGCTTTGGTATGGAATTGGTATACTATTCCTTTCCCTTTCCCCAACCCTTTTTCGGTAGTCTCATTTTTTTCGGCACTCTCAGCACTCCCATGGATATCAGCGCCTTTCGTCAGGATTACCAAAACACTCCCCTGACCCGTGACCAACTCAATGCCGATCCTTTTCGGCAGTTTGCCCTCTGGTTTCAGCAGGCCTGTAATGCAGGCATCTGCGAACCAAACGCCATGAGCCTGGCCACCGTGGCCGCAAGCGGTCAGCCAAGCTTGCGTACCGTGCTGCTCAAGTTCTTTGATGAACAGGGCTTTATCTTTTACACTAACTTCGACAGCCGCAAGGCCAAGGAGATGGCCGCCAATCAGCAGGTCGCCCTGCTCTTTCCCTGGGTAAGCCTGGCCCGCCAGGTGACAATTACTGGTTCCGCCAACCGAATCAGTACTGCGGAATCAGCCCGCTATTTTGCCAGCCGCCCCAGGGAGAGCCAGCTTGGAGCCTGGGTGTCGCGGCAGAGCGAGGTCATTTCGTCTCGTCAGTTGCTCCTGCAGGAGTTTGAAAAGGCCAAGAA
>CAZEIT010000097.1:0-7137 GCA_964512515.1 uncultured Desulfobulbus sp. | reverse complement strand
GAGTTTCCGCTTGGTGGCAACGTAAATCTTGACCATTTTGACCACGCCGGGCGGCAGGTCGTCACCCTTTTCCATGCGCTCGGCAATGCCCTGATAGCGTTTGCGCACCTGATTTGCCTGATTTGCATGGCGGGTGAAGATGGCGCCGATCTCGTCCTCGTATTTTGCTTTTTCAGCAAAATCCAGGGCGTGCAACTCCGCAAAAGATACTTGATTGATTACTTTACCGGTAAGCTGCTTGCCCAGTTTCAGGATGACCTTGCCCTTTGCGTCCTTGATATCACTCTTAGCAGTACGACCCTCCAGAAGGACGGCCAAAGCCTTGCGCACCCCTTTTTGCAGGCTGAGAAGTTCGGCCTCCATATCCCTGTTAATACGATCGATCTCCATCTCTTCGATCATCACTGCGCGTTCATCCTTGTCCACGCCTTTGCGGGAAAAGACCTTGGCATCAATGACCACACCTTCTACCCCAGGCGGCACTCGCAGGGAGGAATCCTTGACATCACCGGCCTTTTCGCCAAAGATGGCGCGCAAGAGCTTTTCCTCCGGCGAAAGCATGGTTTCACCCTTGGGGGTGACCTTGCCCACCAGCATATCGCCCGCCTTCACCTCAGCACCGATGCGGATGATGCCCGAATCATCAAGGTTGCGCAGCCCTTCCTCACCAATGTTGGGAATATCTCGGGTGATTTCTTCCTTGCCCAACTTGGTGTCGCGGGCCATGGTCTCGAAAATCTCAATGTGTACCGAAGTAAAGGTGTCTTCTTTGAGGAGGCGCTCATTGATGAGAATAGAGTCCTCGAAGTTGTAGCCGCGCCACGGCATGAAGGCCACGGTCACATTCTTGCCCAGAGCCAGTTCCCCGCTTTCAGCAGAAGGCCCATCGGCCAATACCTGCCCCTTCACCACCCGCTGCCCAGGCAGTACCACCGCCTTCTGGTTAAAGCAGGTGTTTTGGTTAGACTTTTTGTATTTGAGCAATCGATACACCCCGATACCGGTCTCAAAGCCGTCAGTACCCGGCTCGTCATAGCGAATAACTACCCGGTTGGCGTCGGCCTCCTCCACGACACCACTGCCCGCCGCAAGCAGACAGGCCCCGGAGTCGCGGGCCACGTATTTTTCCATTCCGGTCCCAACCAGAGGGGCGCTATTGCGCAACAAGGGCACAGCCTGACGCTGCATGTTAGAGCCCATGAGGGCGCGGTTGGCATCGTCGTTCTCCAGAAAGGGAATCAGTGACGCGGCAATGGAGACCATCTGGTTCGGTGCCACATCCATCATGGTCACGTCTTCAGCGGCCACGCGGGTTACTTCGCTCTCATGCCGGGCAATCAGATAATCTTCGCTCAAGCGCCCTTCATCCAACTGCACGTTGGCAGGAGCAATAACCTGATTTTCTTCCTGCAGAGCAGAGAGATACTTATACTCATTTGCCACCTGCCGCTCCTGCACATAGCGGTAAGGCGTTTCGATAAACCCATAGGGGTTGACCGTGGCATAGGTGGCTAAAGACACGATCAGGCCAATATTTGGGCCTTCAGGCGTTTCTACAGGACAGATGCGGCCATAGTGGGTGGGATGAACGTCCCGCACCTCAAAGCCAGCCCGTTCGCGCGACAAACCACCAGGCCCCAGGGCTGAAAGACGACGTTTATGGGTGACCTCGGAAAGCGGATTGGTCTGATCCATAAATTGGGATAGTTGGCTCGTGCCGAAAAACTCCTTAATGGCGGAAGTGACCGGTTTGGGATTGACCAAGTCGTGCGGCATCAGGGTTTCCAGTTCCTGCATGGACATCCGCTCCTTGATGGCCCGTTCCATACGCACCAGGCCAATGCGGTACTGGTTCTCACACAACTCGCCCACGGTACGGACACGACGGTTCCCGAGGTGATCGATGTCATCGCCGTCTTTAAGGCCGTCCTTGATACGCACCAGATGTTTGACGCTTTCCAGTATGTCCTGCTTGGTCAGGGTACGTACATCGATAGGTGTATCCAGCCCCAGTTTGGTGTTAATCTTGTACCGCCCAACCTCGGAAAGATCATAGGTGGACTCCGTGAAGAAAAGGCTCTCGAAAAAGGATTTCGCCACCTCGGGGGTGGGCGGACTGGAAGGGCGCAGGCGGCGATAAATCTCGATCAGAGCTTCCTCCTCATCCTTGATCTTATCCACCAACAAGGTGCTGCGGAAGGATTCGCTGTAATTGACACCGTCAATATAAAGGAGTTGGAAATCATCAATGTGAGCGGTGGCTGCTGATTCAAGAAAAGCCGGAGTTAACTCAGAGTTACAGCTGGCAAGCACCTCACCGGTTTCCGGATTGACCACGTCATGGGCAAAAAAACGACCGATTAGGCTTTCCTCGCTTATCGGCAAAGCTGTAATCTGCGCTTCTTCGATCTTTTTAGCCAGGGCACGGGTGATTTTTTTGCCACGTTTGGCTACGATCTCGGCAGTGGCCGGATCAACAATGTCTTGGGACAGCCGCTGGCCAATAAAAGAACCAGGATCAAAAACGATGCTATAGTCGCCATCCTGCATGCGCACCGTATCCACCCGGTAAAATTCATTGAGCAGTTCTTCCTCGCTGTAGCCCAGAGCCTTCAGCAGCACCGTCACCGGTAACTTTCTGCGACGGTCAATGCGCACATAAAGAATATCCTTGATATCAAACTCAAAGTCGAGCCAGGAGCCGCGGACCGGGATAATGCGGGCAGAATAGAGGCGCTTGCCCGAGGAGTGGGAGCGGCCATTGTCATGGGTATAGAACAGGCCAGGCGAGCGCTGCAACTGGTGCACGATAACCCGCTCAGTACCGTTGATGACAAACACACCATCCTGAGTCATGAGCGGCAAGGCGCCAAGAAACACTTCCTGTTCCTTGATGTCACGTACAGCTTGAGCCTTGGTTTCCTCGTCCACGTCAAAGGTGATCAGGCGCACGGTGATTTTAAGCGGAGCTTCATAGGTCATGCCGCGCTCCAGACATTCGACTACCGTATACTTGGGCTCACCAAAATCATACTGGACGAACTCCAGCGAACAGAGTCCATTAAAGTCCGTGATGGGAAAAATACTCTGAAAGATGGCCTGCAGACCCTGGTTTTTTCTATCCCGTGGCGCAGCCTCCTGCTGCAGAAAATGCTCGTAAGATTCTCGCTGCATGGCAATGAGGTGCGGCGGTTCCATAATCTGGCTGTTTTTGGCAAAACTCTTACGTATTCTCTCCATACTCCCCTCAACGCAACCTTCCTGCCACCGGGCAGAAAGTGAATATTCTTGAAAAAACAGAAAGATAAACCTGGGATGGGCTCATGGGCAACAGAAAAAAAGGCGCAAACACAGTAACGCTATAGGGCTATTACAGCCCGATAGCGTTATCTGATGTGCATACAGTACGCCGGGAAGAAGATGCCGGCGCAAAGGGTATAACTATTTGATTTCGACAGTACCGCCAGCTTCTTCGATCTGCTTCTTGATAGCTTCAGCCTCGTCCTTGCTGACGCCTTCCTTCACAGGTGCAGGTACGCCTTCTACCAGATCCTTGGCTTCTTTCAGACCAAGAGAGGTAACTGCACGAACCTCCTTAATAACCTTGATCTTCTGATCGCCAGCGCCGGTCAGAATAACATCAAACTCGGTCTTTTCCTCTGCTGCTGCACCGCCACCATCAGCAGGAGCGGCGGCGACAGCCATTGCTACTGGTGCTGCAGCTGAAACGCCAAATTTCTCCTCAAGCTCCTTGATCAGCTCAGAGAGCTCAAGCACAGTCATATTGGCGATAAAATCAATCACATCTTCCTTGCTTACTGCCATTGTCTTTCCTCCTGGAACACTCGGTTACGAAGCGACCGCAAAAAAGCGGTACGATTCACTGGTTTTCTTTCTGCTCTTTGATTGCTGTCAGCGCATACATAAAATTTTGAGGCAGGGCATTGAGCACCCTGACAAAACTGGTCGGAACCGCTGCCATGGTGCCAAGCAGCTTAGCCAGCAACTCTTCGCGGCTCGGCAACTTGGACAAGGCCAGCAAATCATCGGCAGAAATGCGGTTACCTTCCAGTCCAGCACCTCGAATGGTAAATGCGGCGCTGTACTCCTTGGCAAAGGCGGCCAACACCTTTGCCGGGCCTACCGGTTCTGTAAAGCCAATCGCAACGGCGGTTGTACCGGAGAAAGCATCGCTCAGATTATCATAGGGCGTATCCTTGACTGCGATGCGCAGCAAGGTATTTTTCGCCACCTGAATCTGGGCGTCCTGTTCGCGCAAACTCTTACGCAATTTCTCCAGTTCAGAGACCTTCAGCCCGCGATATTCGGCTACCACGGCAATTTTAGCCCTGGAAAACGAATCGCTTAAGGCACTGACTACTTCATTTTTTTTGTCACGATCCAACGTGGGCCTCCTGTGCTAACCGGGAGCCAGTCAAAAAGAGCAGAGAGGAGTGCAGACAATGCCGGAATACTCGATACCGGCCTGGTCTCGGCAGGTGGCACGCCTGATTGCGGCCATTAAACTTCCGTACCTGCTGTCTTTGACCTTCCCAAAAAAGAAAAACTTCTTGAACAAACTACCACTTTTATCCTGCAATGCAGGATTTACTATGCGCCTTTTATTTGTCCACGCACCTGGAGGGGGTCCACCTTAACACCCGGCCCCATGGTGCTTGAAAGAGATATGGCGCGCAAATAAATACCTTTACTGGTTGCAGGTTTGAGTTGAATGAGCCGGTCCACAAAAGCCAGCACATTCTCCTGCAATTTATCCTCACCAAAAGAAACCTTACCAACAACCGCATGTACAACACCTGCCTTGTCTACCCGAAAGTCGACCTTACCTTTCTTGATCTCGTTGACTACCCGAGCAATATCAAAGGTTACAGTGCCCAGTTTTGCATTGGGCATAAGGTTTCGCGGCCCAAGGATACGTCCAATCTTGCCAACCTCACCCATCATATCAGGCGTGGCAATGGTCTTATCAAAGTCAAGCCAGCCTTCCTTGATTTTGGCAACCAGCTCGTCAGAACCGGCGTAATCCGCGCCGGCCTCCAAAGCTTCTTTTTCTTTTTCACCCTTGGCAAATACCAACACCCTGGCAGTCTTGCCAGTGCCATTTGGCAAAATAACGCTAGATCGCACCATTTGATCAGCATGGCGAGGATCAACACCCAGACGAACGGCAACATCGACCGATTCGTCAAATTTCGCGTACTTGGCCTTGAGCACCAGCTCCAAGGCTTCCTTCAAATCATATGTGCGGGTACGCTCAATTGATGTTACCGCATTTCTATACAGCTTTCCTCTTTTTGGCATTACTTTCTCCTATTCTCCCTAGCACGCAACCTGGTAGACCGAGCCCGTGCAGGTACAGACGAATTATACGGCGATCTTACTGAACGATAGTAATTCCACAACTTCTTGCCGTGCCTTCAACAATACGCATGGCATGCTCAATGTCATAGGCATTGAGATCTGGCATTTTTATCTCGGCAATCTCACGAACCTTGCTTCGGCTCAATTCTGCAACGCGCTCCTTTTTGGGATTGCTCGAGCCTTTACCTAAGCCTGCGGCCTTGAGCAGCAAGACTGAAGCAGGAGGCGATTTGGTGATAAAGGAATAGGAGCGATCAGAATACACCGTTATAATCACTGGGATGATAGTATCACCCAGCGATTGGGTCTGCGCATTGAATGCCTTACAAAAATCCATGATATTAACACCATGCTGGCCAAGGGCTGGGCCAACCGGCGGAGAAGGATTTGCCTTACCGGCAGGTATCTGCAGTTTAATATATGCTTGTATCTTCTTTGCCATGACTGTCTCCTTACGACACCCGCCTCAAACTAATTTTTACTCACCTGGATATACTCGAGTTCTACCGGTGTAGAACGCCCGAAAATGGACACCATCACCCGTACGCGGCCCTTATCCGGAAAAACCTCTTCAATAACACCCTGAAAGTTCGCAAAAGGGCCATCGGTTACCCGCACCTGATCTCCTTCACTAAACACAACTTTTGGCTTGGGCCTATTGGCACCCTCTTCAATGCGACCGATAATTTTTTCTGCTTCTCGATCCGTCAATGAAGGTATTTTGTTATAAATTTCACTGTCAATACCGACAGTGTTCATATTGATACCAACAAACCCTGTTACTCGCGGTGTTTCCTGCACCGTGTGCCAGGAATGCTGGTTCATCTCCATATTGACGAGGATATAGCCAGGGAAAAACTTGCGCTCAGAGGTTTTGCGACTACCCTTGACCATTTCCACCACCTGTTCGGTGGGAATAAGGATACCTCCAAACAGTTCTTCCTGCTTTGCGGATTTAATCCGCTCTTCCAAGGCCGCTTTAACCTTGCCTTCAAAGCCGGTGTGCGTATGGACAATATACCATTTTTTTGCCATGCAACTATCCGTGGCCCAGATCAATTCAAAATAAAAGTCACCAGCTTACCAAGGAGCAGATCCACCGAACCAAGGTAAATGGAAATAATGACAACCAGCACGAGAACAAAACCAGTCAGGCCAGCAGTCACTTTCTTTACTGGCCAGACGATCTTGTTGAACTCGGCCAATACCTCCTGAAAAAAGCGACGAATACCGGAAGGGCTAAAAGAAGTACTCTCCTTCGCCTCGACTACACCCTTACCGGCGTCGACACCTGTCCCTTTCCCTTTACTCGGTTTCTTGTTTGCCATGAACTCTGTGACGCCTTGCAATTATACCCGTAACGATCGCTGCAGCCAAAAAAATGGCAGGCCAGGAAGGACTCGAACCCTCAGCCCCCGGATTTGGAGTCCGGTGCTCTACCATTAGAGCTACTGGCCTGCGCTACTTGGTTTCCTTATGCGCCGTATGACTCTTGCAAAACGGGCAATATTTCTTCAATTCCAGCTTGTGCGGCACCGTCTTCTTGTTTTTTGAAGTCGTATAATTGCGCTGTTTACACGCCTGACAAGCGAGAATAATGGTATCTCTCATTGTTGGTATCCGCCAGAGTGACAGCAGCCGGGACAAAGCCCGGCTGCCTGCTTAAAACCAAACCCCATACTATCGGGGTCAGAAAAATTACTCAACAATTTCACTAACTACGCCTGCACCCACTGTACGGCCGCCCTCGCGGAT
>CAZEIT010000096.1:1074-7187 GCA_964512515.1 uncultured Desulfobulbus sp. | reverse complement strand
TGCCTGTTTTCGACCGTGCTTGCCCTGCTCTGGTTTGCTGGTTTCCGGCTCAATGTGACCGCCAGCCTGCCTTTAGGCCTGTACCGGTTGACAAATGAGGTACCACAAAAAGGCAGCATTGCTTTTTTCTGTTTGGAGTCGCCTGAGTTCCGCAGCCTGGCCAAGGAACGTGACTATGTGGGCAGCGGCTTTTGTGCCGGTAGCCTGCGTTCCCTGGGCAAAGAGGTGTATGGCCTGCCCGGCGACCTGATCAGCATCGAGGCGGATGGCGCACTCAGCATCAACAATCAGGTTATCCCCGGCAGTGCCGCGAAAACGCACGACAGCAAGGGGAGGCCCATGCCTGCACCAGAGTTGCGGCCTGGGCTTATCCCGGCAGGCAAGGCGCTGATGCTGTCCCTACACCACCAGGGCAGCTTTGACGGGCGCTATTTCGGCCTGGTCAGCCTGTCGAGTGTTCATCCGGTGAAACCTGTTTTTACTATCAATTGAATATTAAAAAGCGAGGAAAACAGATGCTGAACAAAGTCATGCTGATTGGCCATTTAGGCGTAGACCCTGATCTGCGCTACACGCAGAACGGAACTGCGGTTGCTTCGTTCAGCCTGGCCAGTGCGGAGCGCTGGAAAGGCCCGGATGGCCAGCCGCAGGAACATACCGAATGGCATCGAATCGTTGCCTGGGCAGGTCTTGCTGAGATTTGTCACCAGTATTTGAAGAAGGGCAGCCGTGTCTTTGTAGAGGGCAAATTGCGAACAAAGAAATGGCAGGATCAAAACGGCGCAGACCGCTACACCACAGAGATACTTGCCCATGACATGAAGATACTGAGTCCGCGCGCCCTTGAGCGAGACAGTGAAACAGCGGCACCGTGTGAAGACCCATCCTATGCGGGATCATCACCCCCTGATGGTATCCCGTCATTTTGACAAGCAGGAGGAAAAACGATGAAGGACAGAAATTACCTGGAGGCTGCAGCCGCAGCGGTAGAGCGTGAGGCAATGGAGAACCCCGGCATGCCGATCCCGGTTGATCCTGATGTAGCAGCCTATATGGGAGCCATGGAAGACGATGCCATGAGCTTTGAGGATGCCCTGGAGTCTGCCAGGCCAAGCGAGGAGAATCAGGAGGCAGATTGATGGCGGATGAGAAAAAACCCTTTCACCAGCGCGTGGCAGAGGAGTGCATTGAGGCCCTGGAAAACGGCACCGCGCCCTGGATCAGACCGTGGGAACCGGGAGAAATGCCAGGGCCGCCAGTCAACGCGATGACCGGTAAGCCGTATCGAGGCATCAACCGCATTAGACTGACCATGCAAAAAGGCGGTGATGGCGATCCCCGCTGGTGCACGTACAAACAGGCGCAGGAACTGGGTGCACAGGTCAAAAAAGGATCAAAAGGCACGACCGTTCAGTACTGGAAATTCCGTGACGAGCAAGTACTGAAAGACGAACAAGGCAAGCCGCTTTTGGATGAAAATGGGCAGCGGCGTTACACGGTAACAGAGCTTGAGCGGCCTCGGGTGTTTTTCTCCACGGTGTTCCATGCTTCCCAAATCGACAATCTGCCGCCCCTGCCGGAGCGCGGCCCTGAGCCGCAACCGGAGTGGGAGCGTCATGAAATGGCGGAGCGGTTACTTGCCGCATCCAACGCGGCAATTTTCCACGATCAACGCGACCGGGCCTTTTACCGGCTATCCAGCGACGAAATCCATCTGCCGCCACAAGCTCAATTTGCAAGCCCAGATAAGTATTATGCCACTGCTTTGCATGAGTTAGGGCACTGGACAGGGCATGAAAGCAGGCTTAGCCGGGATCTGGGACACCCTTTCGGTTCCGAGAAATATGCACGGGAAGAATTAAGGGCAGAGCTGGCAAGCTACATGCTGGGTTCTGACTTGGGCATTGGCCACGATCCTGGCCAGCACCATGCCTATGTCGCGAGCTGGATTCAGACATTGAAAGAAGACCCACGGGAGATAATCCGGGCCGCGCAGGACGCGGAACGGATCAGGGAATATGTCTTGGGACTTGAGCGAGAGCAGCAGACGGAATTGGGAGCGGATCAGGGCATAAGCCGGGATGAGGAGCATTATTCGGCAACCAGCGTCAAGGCCTGGCCCGATGGTTTTCCGGTGGCCTATACCCACACCTCAATTGCCGCGATGAAGGGTTCGCACAAAGGAGCGGATGCGGCGCAAGACGCGGCGGACTACGAAGCGGCCAAACAGCATGGTGACATTGAGGCTGCGCGCCGCCTGGTGGCGAAACGGATCAATCCGCAGCACCTGGAAAGAATGGTGACTGATCTCAAGGAGCGCGGCATCTCACCTGAAGAAGTCATTGTTGTTCCTGTGCTGGAAAAGGAGCAGGGTAAGAATGCTCTGCCACGGGCCTTGGGCGAATATGCCGCCCACTATCTGAATGCGCGCCTGGAAACAAATATCGTTGATACCAGTCAAAGCACCCATACGGGCAAAGAGACAATTAATCGCCTGCTTGACCGTAAAAGCTTTGAAGGGCCTGTCGCGGCAAACAGCAAATATCTGCTGGTAGATGATGTGCTGACCCAGGGCGGCACTCTGCATGAGTTGCGGCACTATCTGGCCAATAACGGAGCCGAGGCTGTAGGTGCGGTTACGCTTGCATTTTCACGCTACAGTAGTACAATGGAACATCGGAATACGCTGGCAATTCAACCAGATACCATTGATGAACTGGAGCGGAGATATGGCAGAAACGAACTCGAACAAGTCCTTAAAGACCACGACGTCAGCGGCAGTCTCGAAGCCCTCAGCGAAGGCGAAGGCCGCTTCCTCCTCGGCAAAAAGTTCCCGGACATTGACACCCTCCGAATTAGCCTTCATGCGGCAGTACGCGCAAGAAGCGGCCAAAAAGAGGCGGGAAGCGAACCGGATGTCGCCGGAGGAACTGGCGGAATTCAAGGCGTGGAACGCGGAGCTGGACAAGCAGATGCTGCCGGACAAGCGCCATCTGATGATGTCGGTGATACGGGAGCAGGAACAAGAGAGCGCTACCAAAGCATAACCACCCTCTTCGGAGCAGACACCCTTTATCCTGAAGAAGCGGACGCTCCTGCTGTCTTTCCTCTGGCGTCGCCGGTCAACCCCCGTGACCTGGCCGCCGTTTTCCCCAATGCCCATATCAGCCCTCTTCCCGACGGATACCAGGTATCCGTTGGGAAACTATCGTTCGGCGTCCACTCAGTCGAACACATCACCCCGGAAACCTCCCTCTTTGCTGTCTCCTACGGTCGTGAACCGAAGGCTGACGAGCGCATTGCCGGTGCCGTCAAAAACGGCGAAATTCTGATCGCCGATTTCCTGGGCAACAAAAACACCATCCGCCACGAGAGCTGGCACCTGCTTGAAGACATGGGCATGGTCACGCCAGAAGAGCGGGACATTTTGAACCATGCGGCCCTTAAGGCTATTGATGCCGGGGAATTGCCCGGTATCACCCGGCAGGCTGCGCCGGTCGAGATGCGAGCCTGGTACATTGAGCGGCAGCTTGCCCAACGTGAGTTTGACCGTGCCACACCAGAAGGCAAGGTGCTGCAGAAGGTGGCTGATTTCGTGGATAGCCTGGCTAACCTGGCCCGGCGGACAGAACTCGGCATAGTGCGTGATCTGGAGACAGGCAAGCTGTTTGAACGGGAACCAGGGGAGCAACACAATGCGGAACATTACAGCACCGGGCTGGAACAAGACCAGAAACAGGCCAGCGGACTCGCACCCGCAGGAACCGAGACAAGCAAGGCCAGGAGTGGAACAAATGATCTCAACCATGAAAGAGCTCAACAACCCGGAGTATCGGGCCGAAGTGGAGAAACGCCTGTTCTAGCTGAAGAAAAGACCTGGCTGAACGTGCCGTATAAAGAAAAAAATGCAGCCAAGGGTTGTGGCGCGAAATGGGATAGCCGGGAGAAGCGCTGGTATGCGCCTGTTGGAGCCGATCTGAACAGACTTGCGGACTGGTTGCCGGACAAGGATCATAAGCCCGCAGCCGCTCCAATGGTCATTGATCCACGGGAAGAGTTCAGCCGGGCGCTCTTGGATGCCGGGTTGAAACTGGAGACCTACCCGGTGATGGATGGCCAGATTCACCGGGTGCCGGTGATGGGCGGCAAATCAGGGGCCAAGGATGGTGCATATTGCGGCTATGAAGACGGCAGGCCCAATGGTTGGTATCAAAATCACAGAACCGGTCAGCAAGGCAAATGGGTGGCAAATGGCCATACGCTGACTGAACCAGCCAGAAACGAGCTGCGTCAGGAAGCTGCAGAGAACCTGACCGCTGCCGAATCAGAACGGCAGGAGCAGCAGGAGAAGGCCAAAAAGCGGGCCTATGCCAAATGGATGAATGCGGAAGTGGCGCAGGAGCATCCATACCTGAGCAAGAAAGACATTGAGCCCCTGGATGTACGCCAGGACAAACACGGCAACCTGATTGTGCCGGGCTATGACCTGGAGAGCGGACGTATCCAAACCCTGGAATACATCAATCAGGAAGGCGCGAAATGGTACGAGAAGGGCTGCCCGAAAAAAGGCGCTGTATGTGTGCTGCCAAACAAGGAAGCGCTCAAGGAAGCTGATGTTGTCTTAATGGTTGAGGGCTATGCCACGGGTGCCAGTGTGCACCTGGCCACAGGCCTGCCGGTGGCCGTGGCCTTTGACGCGGGCAACATCAAGGATGCTGCGCGGGCCATCAAGGCGAAAATGCCCAATGCCCGCATCACCATTTGTGCGGATAACGATCCACCCAGGCCAGACGGGACCAACATCGGGGTTATGAAGGCCAAGGAAGCTGCGGCCTCCATTCCCGGCACCAAGGTTGTCGTGGCTGATTTTTCCCAGGATGAGAAATCAAGGGGGCTCACCGACTTCAACGACCTGCACAAGGCGCGCGGCCTTGCTGCAGTCAAGAATGCAATTTTCCCTGAGAAGCGCAGAGAAGAAGAGGTTGAACGGTGATGTTGACCAGGTTCCTGCTCTTTGCCCTGTTTTTTCCCTTTGGAAGTCCTGACGCAGCCGTAGCAGCGCGGGCCGCTGCTGCGGAGCATGCGCCTCTCTTTGAGGCTGCTGCACAGGAAGTGGATGTGCCGCCGGAACTGACCCAGGCGATAGCCAGGGTTGAAAGCGGCGGCACGCCCTATGCGCTGAATATCGAAGGCAGGGGCTATTTCTTTGAGAGCAAAGCTGAGGCTGTTGCCGCAGCGGAGCAGGCGCAGTCTCTCGGTCAAAGTTTTGACTCCGGCATCATGCAGGTGAACTCCTGGTGGCTGAAGCGCTACGGCATCCCGCTTGAGGCTATCTTTGATCCGGCTGCCAACATCCTCTTGGGCTCCTGGATACTCAAACAGGAGCTGGATCGGCACGGCGACACCTGGAAAGCGGTTGCCCGGTACCACTCGCCCAATTCCGACCGGGGCCAGCGTTATGCCCGCCTGGTGCGGCAAGCCCTGGAAAGAGGGCCTGTACAGGCCACTACCGCGCCTTTCCGGAAGAACAGCCTGACTCACTCCAAAAAAGAAAAATCAGCCAGATCAACAGCACCTGCACCTGATCATGATGCCACAACACCTTTGGTTGTGTATCGCGGTGCGTCCAAGCCTGTTTTTACCCGTGTTCCAGCAACTGCGGCACCAGGGCCTCAGTCTGAACCGGCAGCAGCAGGTGAACAATCCGGGACGCCCAGGGAGCAGGAACTGCTAGCGGAAAGCAATCAGGAACAAGCGATCAGCAAAACACGTGTTTTTGTCAGGAGGTTTTAGGGATGAATGACGATGCCATCCGTGAGCTGTTTGGCCAGGTGCCGTATTTTGTAGATCAAATAATTGAGAAATACGAACCGTTAGATGAAATTGTCCGCCAATTTATTACTTCATCATATTGGTCAGATCAGGCCAGTATTAATCTGGTAGATGTTTGTGGCACTGCTCATAGCGATTATGCAGGGATGACTTGGAGAGAGTTTTTATCAAAAGGACGAAGGATGGAAGGCAACATAGGAGCTTTTAAGCGAAACCCCAACTATTATACGGATGCTGCAATCAAACGGCTCCCTTCAATGCATTTTCTCCGTCAGGGCAGC
>CAZEIT010000096.1:0-1064 GCA_964512515.1 uncultured Desulfobulbus sp. | reverse complement strand
CAAACTCTATCTGTACTCTTTGGGGCATGCGTACATCCATCAAGTTACGTTGATTGAGAACAGTATTGATTGGCCTTTTTATGAATTGTACCGCCGCCTTGACGCTGTAGCTGGAGAGAAATGGCATATTTCTGCCCGGCGCGAAAGCACTCGCAGGGAGGACGGGCCGGGCTGGAAAAGAGATTTTTTTGAGACCAACGTTCAAGTTGTTGATCGAGCGCAGCGCAGTCAATGGAGCTGGAACAGAGAACAATTGGATGCGGAATTACCAGAATTGGAAGCTGTATCCAGAAAGTCCCACAGAAATACTTTATTAAGCAGACTGTTCCGCTGCAGACGGTCAGCACAGGAGCCAATATGAAACTTTTTATAGTTGAGTCACCGGGCAAGGTGAAGAAAATCCAGGGCTTTTTAGGGCCATCGTACCGGGTAATGGCCAGCTTTGGCCATGTGCGTGATCTGCCGGATAGGGAGATGGGCATAGCCCCGCCAGACTTCACTCCGGAATATGTGGCCACTGAGCGGGGTAAGGGCATCCTGGCCAAGATTCGGGCAGCGGCGAAAGACGCAGAAGAAGTGTACCTGGCCACCGATCCGGACAGGGAGGGTGAGGCTATTGCCTGGCACATCGAAGATGCCCTGGGCCTGAAGGGTGCCAAGCGCGTGAGCTACACCGAGATTACTGAGCAGGCGGTAAAAACCGCCCTGCGCAGTACGAGAGGCATAGACCGCCATTTGGTTGCTGCCCAGGAGTGCCGCAGGGTGCTTGATCGCCTGGTTGGCTACATGGTCTCGCCTGCGCTTTCACGCCAGAGCGGAGATAAGTTGTCGGCAGGCCGGGTGCAATCGCCTGCTGTGCGCCTGGTTGTGGATCGTGAACGCGCTATCCGTGATTTCAAGGTGACTGCTCACTTCGGGGTTGATCTGGTCTTTGAGGCCATGGAGCACATCACGGACGGCTGGAAAGCAAGCTGGCTGCCCAAGGAAGGCTGGCTTGAGGAAGGGCAGGATTACATACTCGACAAGACGCTAGCCGAACAGGTGGCCGCTGTCAGCAGTGTTGT
>CAZEIT010000095.1:0-7204 GCA_964512515.1 uncultured Desulfobulbus sp. | reverse complement strand
GTCCACCCCGGCCTGACCGGCAATGACCTTGGCGGTATGTTTGTTGTCACCGGTGAGCATGATGGTTTTGATGCCGAGTTTTTTAAGAGCGGCCACGGCCTCAATGCTGGATTTTTTTACCGTATCAGCCACCGCAAAAAGTGCCTGCGCGCCAGCAGGCCCCACCAGTACCACCACGGTTTTCCCCTGCTCTTCCAGACGCTTGATCTGTTTTTCGAGCCCGCTTGAAGATATCTCCAATTCCTGCACCATGCGCAGATTACCCAAATACCATTTTTCGCCCCTGAAAAGGCCTGTTACGCCCTGACCAGGGATGGCTGCAAAGTCATCAAGCGGCAGCAGCCGCACATGGTTTATTCTGGCTTCTTCGGCAATAGCCCGCGATACCGGATGATCCGAGCGGCTGGCAAGGCTTGCAGCAAGGGCAGAGCTAGTGTCTGCAGCAATAGAGTCCAGCACGATAAAATCGGTTTGCTGCGGTCTGCCATAGGTGATGGTGCCAGTTTTATCAAGGGCCAGCCGCTTCATCCGCCTGCCCTGTTCCAAAAAGATGCCGCCCTTGATAAGGATGCCATGGCGGGCCGCAGCAGCCATACCGCTGACAATAGTTACCGGGGTCGAAAGAATCAGGGCGCAGGGGCAGCCGATCACCAGAAGCACCAGGCCGGTGTAGATAGACTCACCCCAACTGCTGCCCAAAAACAGGGGCGGGACAAAACCGGTCAGGATGGCGACCAGAAAAACCGCAGGGGTGTAGTATTTGGCGAATTGATCAACCAAGCGCTGCATGGGCGCACGGCTGGCCTGCGCCTCTTCCACGGCATGAATGATACGGGCCAGGGTGGTGTCTTCAGCTATCGCGCTCACCTCAAATTCAAAGGAGTCAGATTCGTTGATGGTGCCCGCATAAACGGTATCGCCAAATTTCTTTTCAACCGGCATGCTCTCACCGGTGATCGGGGCCTGATTGACGGATGATCCACCTGCAACAATGACGCCATCCAGGGCCACCCGCTCACCCGGCCGCACCCGAACCCGACTGCCCAGGCCCACCTCGCGACTATCCATTTCCCGCCAGATGCCGTCCGGGCAAAGCACGGTCGCCTGCTCCGGGGCCAGGGCCAAAAGATTTTTGATGGCTTTTCTTGCCCGCTCAAGTGCAAGAGCCTCTATGGCCTCGGAGAGATTGAACAGCACCATAACCATGGCAGCCTCGGGATACTGGCCAATAAGGACCGCGCCGGTAACGGCCACAGACATGAGCGCATTGATGTTCAAGTTTCGATTACTGAGCGCGATCCAGCCCTTCTTGTAGGTGCCAAGCCCGGTAGAGGCAATGGCGATGACGGCAAAGAACAAGGGCAGCCAGGCGGCGACTTCAACGCCACCCACTTGCCAGGCCTGGAGATTGAGGCCAAAGGGACTCAGCTCCCAGGCATCGAGCAGTTCAAAGGCCTCGGACAGGGCGGCTGCAATAGTGCCGGCAATCAGCCTTCCCCAAGGTATGACCGCAGCAGAAACGACCGGATCCTTACCCGAAGTGGTACTGAGAAGCTGGAACTCCATAAACAGGGAACGCAGGGCCTCGGCAATCCTTGGCAGTGCGGAGGGCGCGTGTCGCACCTGCAGCCTTTGCTGCAGCAGGTTGCAGTCAATGGCGAACACCCCGGGCATGGCTGTAAGTTTTTCCCTGATCAGATTTTCATCCTCTGCGCAATCCAGGCCGTATACGCTAAAGACAGAGACAGCCGTTTGCACGGGCTCGACCGGCTCCGGGGTCATATCAATGGCATTCAGTGCTGCTTCAATGCCGGCGGTTGAGGGCAACGCATGCTCAACCACCAGTACGCGCTGCATCAGGTTGAACTCCAGTTTGGTGATGCCAGCCAGAGTGCCCAGTTTTTTGCGGATAAGTGCCTCCTCTGTGGGGCAGTCCATATTAACAATACGGTAGACAGCGCGGGTGGCGGAAGCTTGCGGCGCAGAGATCGGGTCAAACGGCTCTGGTGCGCATTGATCTACACTGCAGCAGGCGCAGGCTGGCTCTTCGCTCTGTTTTTCCTCAAGGACTGTGGGATGGGTGCAGGTGGATCCTGCTGCCTGTTCTTCGCTGCAGGGGCAGGGTGTTGCAAAACGGTACATAGCCAATCTCCGAGTTATTCTACGTAAACAGTATTGCTCGCTCTTGTTGCTTGCACCTTAGCGCCTATAGCGGCTATAGAGTCAAGAGGAAGGGAGCGTGAAAAATGAATTGCATCTTTCAGGCTTGGAGACAAGGCCCATAGTGCAGGGCAGACCGGCTGGATAAAGAGAATAAAATCTACAAAGAAACAACGGAATACGTATATGGCCGCGATAAGGCTGCTTGTGTGGAGACAGAGATGAAAATTGGCGAACTTGCAAAGAAGACCGGGTGTCAGGTGGTAACCATCCGCTACTACGAAAAGGAAGGGCTTTTGCCCGAGCCCGAGCGCAGTGAGGGTAATTACCGGCTCTATAGTGAAGCGGATATCGAACGGCTGCGCTTTATTCGCCACTGCCGCCATCATGACATGAAGCTTGCCGAAATCCGCGATCTGCTGTCCTTCAAGGATAATCCCAAGCCAGACTGCGCCTGGGTAAAAGAGATGATTGCAGGGCATATTGAACGCGTCAACGAGCAGATCGCCTCTCTGAGCCACCTCAAGACGCACCTGAAACATTTGCTTAATACTTGCCCCGATGGCCGGCAGGACGGCTGCGGCATCCTCAAAAGCCTGAATGAGGCAGCGACCTGCCCTTTTTGCGAAGATGCCCTCTGTCAATTGCAAGCTGATCTGAACGCTCAACCTGCCCCAGTGCCATGAACCTTGTTCTCCAGGCCATTGCTGCCTGACGCACCTTTTCTTCAATTGGTAAGCCTAATTGCTTTTCAGAAGTGGTGTTTAAAGCTGTAAAAACGCTGTCTCCCCGGCCCGGTGCTCCGCTTTACCGTTATCAGTTACCTGGGTCTTTCTGTATCTTTTCCAGCTATTAACTGTAGTTTCGCTTGCAACATCCGCAGTTAGAGTATTTTATATGGCCACTGGCTATAGTGCAAAGCTCTGTCCGTCAGGCTAGATCACTTTCCCAGACAACGCCTGAGCCATGGAACTCCGGGCATGGCGCCGACATAAGGCCGGTGCTGATGCCGCCCTATCCGTCATGAGGTGAATATATGGAAACACAAGAAAATGCGACCCTGCAGACCTTGGAACGGTTGCGAGCCGAATCCATCGACGCCGGGGGCAAGGAAAGGAAGGAAGACCAGCACCGCAAGGGCAAGTTAACGGCGCGGGAACGCATCAATCTGCTGTTGGATGAGCATACCTTTGAGGAATTCGACGTACTCAAGGCGGGGCGGGGCGGCAGTCTGAGCCAGGAAAAAAACTATCTCGGCGACGGCGTCATTACCGGGCACGGCTCCATTGATGGCCGCGAGGTCTTTGTCTTCAGCCAGGACTTTACCGTGCTGGGCGGCTCTTTGGGCGAGGCCCATGCCCAGAAGATCTGCAAGGTCATGGACATTGCGGTCAAGGTGGGCGCGCCCATCATTGGCTTAAACGACTCCGGTGGCGCACGCATCCAGGAAGGCGTGGACGCTTTAGCCGCCTACGGTGAAATCTTCCACCGCAATGTACGCGCAAGCGGGGTGGTGCCGCAGATTTCCTGCATCATGGGTCCTTGTGCAGGTGGTGCGGTCTATAGTCCTTCGATTACCGACTTCGTCTTCATGGTGGAGGATTCCTCCTACATGTTCGTGACCGGCCCCAGCGTGGTCAAGACCGTGACCCACCAGGATATCACCTCTGAAGACTTGGGCGGCGCGCGGGTGCATTCTCAGAAAAGTGGCGTGGCTCACTTCACTGTGGACAATGACATCCTCTGCCTGCGCGAGGTGCGCCGTCTCATCAACTATCTGCCCTCCAGCAACCGTCAGCGCGGCCCCATCAACGACTTAAGCGATGCGGCCAACCGTACCGATCCGGCCCTGGATTATCTGGTGCCCAGCAATTCGAGCCAAACCTATGACATGAACGTGCTCATCCACAGCATTCTGGATGGTGCAGAATTTATGGAGGTGCATGCCCGTTTTGCTCGCAACATCATCTGCGGCTTTGGCCGTTTGGGCGGGCAGACCGTAGGCTTGGTCGCCAACCAGCCCGCAGTGCTGGCCGGTGTGCTTGATAACGATGCCTCTTACAAGGCCGGACGTTTTGTCCGCTTCTGCGATGCCTTTAATATTCCACTCATCTCACTGGTGGATGTGCCCGGCTTCATGCCTGGTCCAGACCAGGAACACGGCGGCATCATCCGCCATGGCGCTAAACTGCTCTACGCCTTCACCGAGGCCACAGTGCCCCGCATCTGCGTGATCGTGCGCAAGGCCTACGGTGGCGCGTATCTGGTCATGAACTCCAAACACATCCACTGCGACGTCAACCTGGCCTGGCCCACTGCAGAAATTGCGGTTATGGGGCCCAAGGGCGCGGCAGAGGTTATTCACCGCAAGGAAATTTACAGTTCCGACAACCCAGAGGCCGTGCTCAATCAGAAGATGGAAGAATACCGAGCCACCTTTGCCAACCCGTTTTTGGCTGCCAGGCGAGGCTACATCGACGACGTGATCTTCCCGCGCGACACCCGGGTGCACCTCATCCGCACCCTGCAGATGCTCGACAGCAAACGGGCCAAGGGTCCTGAACGCAAACACGGAAACATCCCCCTGTGAGGCCTGCCATGTTTAAAAAAATACTGATTGCAAACCGTGGCGAAATCGCCATTCGTATCATGCGCACCTGCAACCGCCTGGGCATCGGCACAGTGGCTGTATATTCCGATGCCGACAGTCGCAGTCTGCACCGCCAGTTTGCTGACGAAGCTGTGCATATCGGCCCATCTGCATCGCAGCAGTCCTACCTGGTGATTGACAAAATTATCGAGGCTGCCAAACAAACCGGAGCCGAGGCCGTTCATCCCGGCTATGGTTTTCTTTCAGAAAACGCTGCCTTTGCCAAGGCCGTGGCTGCCGCAGGCATGACCTTTATCGGCCCGCCCACCGAGGCGGTGCAGTTGATGGGTGATAAAATCACCTCAAAGGAACTGGCCAAGAATGCGGGCGTGCCGGTGATCCCAGGCCACATTGAGGCCATTGCCGATGAGGAAGAGGCCCTGAAAATTGCCGCCGAGATTGGATATCCGATCCTGCTCAAGCCTGCAGCAGGTGGCGGTGGCAAGGGTATGCGCATTGTGCACCAGCCTGAAGACATGAAGGATGCCCTGGCCGCAAGCCGCAAGGAGACCCAAAAGGCATTTGGCGATACCCGCGTTTTTGTTGAGCGCTACATTGAGCAGCCGCGCCATATCGAAATCCAGATCCTGGCCGATGTTCATGGCAACGTGGTGCATTTGGGCGAGCGCGAATGCTCCATTCAAAGGCGTTATCAAAAGGTAATCGAAGAAGCGCCATCACCCGCAGTCGGCCCGGAACTGCGCGAACGCATGGGTAAGGCAGCCTGTGATTTGGCCAGAACTGCTGGCTATGTCAATGCGGGCACGGTCGAATACGTAATGGATGCAGACCAGAATTTCTATTTTCTGGAGATGAATACCCGCCTGCAGGTGGAGCATCCGGTCACGGAAATGATCACCGGGCTTGATCTGGTTGAAATGCAGCTCCGCATCGCCAGCGGCGAGCCCCTGCCCTTCACGCAACGCGAGGTGCGAATGCAGGGCTGGGCGATTGAGGCGCGTATCTGCGCAGAGGATCCGAGCCGGGGTTTTATTCCGTCCACCGGTATGATCACTCGCTACGCCGCGTCCAAAGGCATGGGCGTACGCGTGGACAGCGGGGTCAATATCGGCAGCAAGGTTGATGTCTACTATGATTCCATGCTGGCCAAACTGATCTGCTACGGCCAGGATAGGGAATCAGCGCGCAGACTGCTTTTAGAATCGCTCAACGGCTACCACATCGAGGGTGTTTCCACCAATATTGACTTTGTCTCCACCGTGCTCTGCCTGCCGGAATTTGCCGCAGGCGAACTCACAACCGGCTTCATTGCCCAGCATTTTGACGGCGGAGTCGCCAAACAGCCGCCCAAGCAGGAAGATATGGCCCTGGCCGCACTGGCAGCCACCCTCATCTTCTACAATCGCTCCGTGGCGGTGCGGGAATCACTCAAGCACATGATCTCCAGTATCGGCGCCACCCGCGAACTGCCGCAACAGGTGCGCTACAAATGTCGCAGTGGTGCGGAAGTTTTTGATATTGTGCTGGAAACTCAGCCGGTCAGCGGCGAAATCTGCATGGTCAGGGTAGGGACGGAGCGCTATGCGGTACGCATTCCATACTTTGAATTTTTCCGGCGGCGGCTCAAACTGGTTATCAACGGCCAAACCTACCGTTTCCGTCTGCGCTTTGAAGAGTCCTTTATGTTCATGTCTTTCAATGGCATTGCCCAACTCTTTGAAGTCTACACGCCACGGGAGTGGAACCTGATTCAATACATGCCCGAGAAGCAGGATAAGGGTCAGAGCAATGTACTCCTCTGTCCGATGCCTGGCTTGGTGGTGGATGTGCCGGTGCAAAAGGGCGAGCGTGTTTTCCGTGGTCAGAGTCTGGTGATTCTGGAATCCATGAAGATGGAAAGCGGCGTGCCCTCACCCATCGACGGAGTTGTTTCCGAGGTGCTGGTACAGGCTGGTCAGGCGGTAGAGGCGGAAGACATCCTCATCCGCTTTGAACAGAAATAAGACTTCTTATTCCAGTTCCAAATCCAAGATGATATCAAGGAGGCGAGGGAAATGCGACACAGGCGTACAAAAGGTACGTCCTGCGAGCATTTCCTGAAGCCGACACAGATAGGGCTTTGATATGGAATTGGAATTACGCATTTTTTTCTAAAAACCAAGACCCGCAGCGGCTGACAGCTACTGCGGGTTTTTTGTTTGGATGGTCTGCTCTTTCCAAAGCAGAGATGCAATCGAGAGCGCTTTGATAGGAAAATGGAATGATCAATCAAGCCCGCCCAAGCACAAGTATTTGATTTCCAGGTACTCATCCATGCCAAAGTGCGAGCCCTCTCGCCCCAGTCCAGATTGCTTTACTCCACCAAAGGGCGCGGCGGCATTGGAAATGATGCCTTCGTTGATGCCCACCATGCCATATTCCAAAGCCTCACCC
>CAZEIT010000094.1:0-7212 GCA_964512515.1 uncultured Desulfobulbus sp. | reverse complement strand
TCGAGAACCTCGGCGTCCATCACCAGGGTGTCCAGATCGTCGCGCACCGTCTCCAGATGCACGTTCTCGTGCACCAGTTCGATGGTCTTTGCCCCCAGGGCGTGCCAGAGCAGCTTGCCATTGCCGCTCGGTGGTTTCACCGACTCGTATACCTGGGTCAGCCACTTGTAGTCCTTTTCATAGGGGCCGAGACAGGGATCGGGAGACAGCGCCTCCCACAGATGAGTGAGTACCGTGTACTCGGCCGCGAACTTGTCCCGGGTCTCGTTATCCGGCAGGCAATCCTGTGCCGCGATCAGCCCCTCGTAGCCGCCGACGGTGCGGTCCACCCCCGGGAAGAAGGAAAGACTCTTTGCCACCACGCCGGGCAGTTCCTTCTTGAGTTCGTCCAGGTTGGTGATGACCTTCTGCACCGCCTTTTCATCGAAATCCAGCGCCGTGGCCACGTCATCGAAGATGCCCAGGTAATCCACGATCAAACCGTGGGTCTTGTTCGGGTAGAGACGGTTCGTCCGGCAGATGGCCTGCAGGAGGTTGTGGTCCTTCATCGGCTTGTCGAGATACATCACCTGCAGGATGGGCGCATCGAAGCCGGTCAGCAGCTTGGAGGTGACGATCAGGAACTTGAGCGGGTCAATCGGATCGCGGAACCGGTCGAGGAGTTTTTCCTCCTCGTCCTTGGCCAATTTCCATTCAGCGTGCTGATCGGATTTGCCGCCCTGGGTGTGCATGACAATGGCGCTGGCCTCCGGGCCGACCAGATCGTCCATGGCCTTCTTGTAGAGCACGCAGCACTCCCGATCAAAGGTCACCACCTGGGCCTTGAAGCCGTTCGGCTCCACCTTCTCCTGGAAGTGCTTGACGATGTGCTGACAGATGGCGTTCACCCGTGCCGGCGCCTTGATCAGTACCGCCATCTTGGCGGCCCGCTTGGCCAAGTCGTCACGATCCAGTTCGCTCAGCTCATCGGTCATCTGCGCGTAGGCTTCGTCGATGGCTTCCTTGTTGATGTGCAGCTTCACGTCCACCGCCTCGAAGTGCAGCGGCAGCGTGGCCTTGTCCCGGATCGAGTCCTGGAACGAGTAGCGGCTCATGTAGCCCTGCTCATCCTCGTCCGCGCCAAAGGCCCAGAAGGTGTTGTGGTCGCGCTTGTTGATCGGCGTGCCGGTCAGGCCAAAGAGAAAGGCGTTGGGTAGCGCGCCACGCATCTTTCGCCCCAGATCGCCTTCCTGGGTGCGGTGGGCCTCGTCCACCATCACGATGATGTTCGAGCGCTCGTTCAGGCGGCCGTCCGCCTCGCCGAACTTGTGAATGGTGGTGATGATGATCTTGCGCGTATCGGCCGCCAGCAGGCTTTGCAGTTCCTGCCGGGTGGCGGCTCCGATCATGTTCGGAATATCTGCGGCGTTGAAGGTGGCGGTGATCTGGGTGTCCAGGTCGATGCGGTCCACTACGATCATCACCGTAGGATTGCCGAGCTTGCGGTGCATGCGCAACTTCTGCGCCGCAAACACCATCAACAGCGACTTGCCCGAGCCCTGGAAGTGCCAGATCAGGCCCTTCTTGGGGGAGCCCTTGACCACGCGGGCCACAATCAGGTTGGCGCCTTCGTACTGCTGATAGCGGCTGATGATCTTGATGAGCCGGTGCTTCTTGTCGGTGGCGAACAGGGTGAAGTTCTGCAGGATGTCCAGCACGATATAAGGACGAAGCATGGAGCGGACGGACCGTTGAACATCGGTCAACGTGCCCTCGACCTTGTTGTCGCCTTCATACCACGGCCCCCACAGGCCGATGGGCATGCGCACCGAGCCGTAGCGGTAGCACTTGCCCTCGGTGGCGAAGGAGAACACATTGGGCACGAACATCTGCGGCACGCTCAGTTCGTAGCCGTTGTGGATGTCGCTGACCCCGTCCACCCAGGTCACCGCCGGACGCGACGGGGCTTTGACTTCACCAATCACCAATGGGATGCCGTTGACCAGCAGGACGATGTCGAAGCGGCGGCCGCCTTCCTTGACCGGGTAGACCCACTGGTTGGTCACCACGTAATCGTTGTTGCTGAGATTCTCGAAGTCGATCAGGCGCACCTGGGTGTGCTCACCACGCTTGCCGAAGGGCATGGACTTCTCGCCCCGCAGCCACTGGGCAAACAATTCGTTGGCCCGCACCAGCCCTTCGTTCTGCACCGACAGCGGAATGGTCCGCAGGCGGTAGACCACCTCGTCGGCGCGGTCGGGTTGGGCCTTGATTTCCGGGTTCAGGCGGATGAGAGCATCGCGCACCATCGACTCCACCAGCACCTCCGAGCACTGGCGCGGCAGTTCCACGGCGGGCGCGAAGCGCCAGCCTTTGACCTCGCCACCGTAACTGGCAAGCTCTTCGGCCACCATGCTCGAAGTCACGCCGCTGCAGAGCGTGTCGAGAACCATCTGTTCGACCGTGTTTTCTTCGTTAAACATGGGGTGCTCCCGTTATCAATTCATTCCTGGCCTTTTCTGACAATGCTCTGCAGCAAACCAACGCTTCTTGAGATTTTGATATCGATTGATCAATAAAATCAAGTTCTGCGCAAATTGCCTTCTGGACGTGAATAGGCGGTGTCGGAACACAGAATTGACCAAGTGATCTCAAAGTGATTGTTTTTTGAGCCAGTCCCTCTGCATATATTTCCGCCTGTTTCCTTCCGAGCACCGATTTCAAGAAATGACACAAAAACTTTCCATCGAGCCGGTCATGATTTGGCTTAATTATCGCGATGTGCCTTTGGAAAGAAAAAGGATGATCCCAATCAATTAGAACTGCATCTCCATAGCTGGCAACCACTGTGTACAGGACATCTCCGTTGTACCTTGCGGTGATAATCGACCTGTTTTCACGGCTGGTTGTTGACTGGGCCATGGCTGAACGAATGACGGCTCAGCTTGTGTATGAAGCCTTGCAAATGGCGCTCTGGCGACGGGAAATGCCCAAAGGAGTCATGCTGCATTCAGATCGCGGCAGCCAGTATTGTTCTGGCGCATACCAGAATCTCATGACAAATACCAGTTGGTCTGCAGCATGAGCGGCAAGGGCAACTGCTACGACAATGCCTGCGCTGAAAGCTTCTTTCACAGCTTGAAGGTGGAAGCCATCCACGGTGAAAGCTTTGGCACTCGTGAAGAGATGCGCCACACAGTGTTTGAATATATTGAAGTTGACTACAATCGTAGCCGCCGACACAGTGCAAATGGTTATATCAGCCCCATGGCATTTGAGGCCCTCAAACATGCTTAACCAGATGTCCACTCATGACGGGAAGGATGGAACGCCTGAGGTAACTTTGTACAATCAACCCCCTTTGCACCCCATTCGAAAAAAAGGATTCTTCAACGTGTTGTTATAGAGGGTGCTTTCGAATAGAGCTAAGCATCTCATTCACTACTTCTGCTATGCTCAGGTTGGTGGTATCCACAATACGGGCATCATCTGCAGGATGGAGGGGCGCGATCGGCCGATTGCGGTCTGCCTGATCACGGGCAATCAGGTTCTTCAGCAAGGCCGTCTCGTCAGGCACAACCTCTCCCCGGGTGCGCAGTTGCAGTATCCGCCTGTGGGCACGCTCTTCCGGGCTCGCGTCCAGAAAAAATTTCCAGGCGGCAAGGGGAAAAACCACGGTGCCGGTATCTCTACCTTCAGCAACCAGCCTGCCAATTTCCCCCATGCCTTGCTGCATGGCAGTCAGCACGTTGCGCACCTGCGGCAGGGCTGATACAGCCGATGCCAGCCGACTCATCTCTTCGGTGCGAAGTTGCGGGCCCAGCACCTCTTCACCGATGCGCACTCTACCATATTCCTCGCCGGGTAAGGGCGGCAGTAGTTGCATCTCCAAGCCTTGCAACCACGCAAGCAGTCCTTCATCATGGCTTAGTTCTTCCACTCCTTTACCGGTTTGTGCCAGCGCCCAGGCTATAGCACGATACATGGAGCCGGTATCCAGGTAGGTGAAGGCAAGCTCAGCCGCAATAAGGCGGGATATGGTGGATTTACCCACCCCTGCCGGGCCATCAATAGTGACGATAGCCTGGCGGTGCTCAGACATAATGCAACTCGTGCAAACACTCACCCAAGGCGGTAACAAAACGCTGATTTTCCTTCTCTGTGCCAACCGTAATGCGGATGCAGTTAGGATAGCCATAGGCGTACATAGAGCGGGTGATCACCCCTTTGTAGAGCATGGCCTCATAGAGTTGGTTGGCATCGCCACCGACATCAATTAGAAAAAAATTTGCCTGGGAGGGATGACAACTGCAGCCAAGCTTGCAAACCGCTTCTTGAAGATAGTTCATGCCAGAACGGGTGCCATTGATGGTGCGCTCGTAGTGCTCGTTATCTTCAAGGGCTGCCAAAGCACCTATCTGCGCCAGAGTGTTGATATTGAAAGGTTGTCGCACCCGATGCAGCATTACCGCAAGTTCCGCAGACATCAGCCCGAATCCGAGCCGCAGCCCGGCCAGGCCATAGGCCTTGGAAAAGGTGCGCAAGGAGACGATCTGCGGGTCATCGTCCTGCTGCTGGATCAGTTTGATACTGTCCAGACGCTGGGCTGGATCAACAAAATCCACATACGCCTCATCCAGCACCACCACCACCGATTCAGGCAGGGCTTGGCGCAGCTGCTGCAGACTCTCATAATCAAAGACTGTACCGGTGGGATTATTGGGGTTATCCAGAAAGATAAGGCGGGTGCGGTCAGAGACAGAGTCAACAATTGCATCAAAATCATGACGCATCTGATTCAGCGGTAAAACCTTGTTTACCCCGCCACGGATCTGGACAAATTTCTGGTACATCAAAAAAGAGGGGTGGCTGGTAATCACCTCGTCTCCAGGTTCAAGGCAGGCCTTGACCAGAAATTCGATAACCTCGTTTGAACCATTACCCAGAACCAGCATATCTGAGCTGCATCCCAGATGCTTGGCCAACGCTTGAGTGAGCACGTAGGAGGAGCCATCCGGATAGCGGTGCAACTGGGCCAGGGCTGCACCAATGGCCTCAACCGCCTTGGGCGAAGGTCCCCAGGGGTTTTCGTTTGAGGCAAGTTTGATGGCATTGCTGATGCCGTACTGCCGTTCCAGTTCATCCAGCGGTTTGCCAGGAGGATAAGGAGTGATGTTTTTAACGTATTCGGGAATAAGCACTTTCATGGCGTCTCAAAGAACAGGCTTTACTGTGCTGATGCCAAGCTGTATCTCAACGGCGTGCGCGGCCTGTAACAGGATTTCCTCGTTGAAGTGCGCGGCCTGCAACTGTAAGCCTATGGGCATGCCTTCACGGTTGAAACCGCAGGGAACAGACATGGCCGGAATACCGGCAAGGTTGGCTGAAAGAGTCAAAATATCGGCAAGATACATGGAGACCAGATCATCCTCCATGGCTCCGATTTCAGGGGCGGGATGGGGGCTGACCGGAGAAGCAATAAGATCACAATCTGTAAAGGCGCGGGTAAAATCTTCGCGGATCAGAGTGCGCACCTGGGAAGCTTTTTTGTAGTAGGCATCGTAATACCCGGCGGACAGGGCATAGGTGCCAATCAAGATACGGCGTTTGACCTCATCTCCAAAGGCACGAGCCCGAGAGCGGCAGTACTGATCCAAAAGATCAGTGGAGTCTGGATCGCGGTAACCATAGCGGATGCCGTCAAAACGGGCCAGGTTGGAACTGGCCTCAGCCGGCGCGATCAGGTAGTACACGGCCACGCAATACTCTGTATGGGGTAGGCTTACTTCCACCAGGTCTGCGCCTGCATTTTCAAGGGCGCCAATAGCCTTGCGCACCTCTTTTTCAACCTCGCTGTCCAGAGCAGCAGCAAAATACTCCCTGGGAATGCCAATACGCATTCCCTTGAGATCCTTCCCGAGTACGTCGCGGTAGCGAGGCACTGGTTTGCGGATCGAAGTGGAATCCTTTGCATCAAAACCGGCAATAGCCTCAAGCATCAGGGTAGAGTCCCTTACATTCTTGGTAATCGGGCCGATCTGATCCAAAGAAGAGGCAAAGGCAACCGCTCCATAGCGGGACACCCGGCCATAGGTGGGCTTCAAACCAACCACGCCACAGTGTGAAGATGGTTGCCGGATAGAGCCGCCGGTATCTGTGCCAAGTGATGCCAGGCATTCATCGGCTGCAACCGCAGCTGCTGAACCGCCGCTGGAACCACCGCTGATATGTCCGGCTTTCCAGGGATTTTCCGGTATCTGAAAGGCGCAGTGCTCGGAGGTGGAACCCATAGCAAATTCATCCATGGCCTGCTTACCCAGAATGACCGCACCAGCCTCCAGCAGTTTCTCCACCACAGTGGCATTGTAGGGCGCGACAAAGTGCTCCAGCATTTTCGAGCCGCAGGTGGTGGGCAGTTCAGTAGTGCAGAGCAGATCTTTCAGGCCAAGTGGTGCGCCGCACAAAAGACCGGCCCGGCCTTGGGCCCGGTCCGTATCTGCACGTCGGGCTTGTGACAGTGCCTGTTCGGCCCCGACCGAGAGGTAGGCCTTGATGCGGCCATCCACCGCTTCAATACGGTTCAAGTGTGATTGAGTCAGCTCCAAAGAGCTGATTTCACCCTGCTCAAGCAGACTCAGAGCCTGATGCAGGTCGAGTGTATATAATTCGTCCATGGAAAGTAGGCGGCAATGCTGAGGGAAAAGGAAGTGACAACAGGACTATAAGAGGTAATACGGCCGTTTTCAGGTGATAACCCGGGGAACAATAAATGCCTCGGCATTACGCACAGGCGCGCCGTACAATGCCTGTTCCTGGGAAAGAGAAGGCTGCACCTCATCATCGCGCAGGGCATTGACCTCTTCCTGGGTATGGGTAGTGGGAACAACCCCTGTAGTATCCACCTCTGCAAGTTTGGCGGCATAGCGAAGGATGGCATCAAGCTGTTCGGCCATCCGCTGCAGCTCTTCCTCATCCATCTCTATTCTGGCCAACTGGGCCACATGCGCAAGTTCTTCTTGTGTGAGCATAGTCGTCTTATGAAAAATGAAAAAAGAAAAAGAAACCAGTTCTGTATACCGTGAAGAAGGGAAAAGAACAAGTTTCCGCTCTACACTCACATTGTAACCGCAAGGAAAAACCAACTGCTGCATGGCGTCTGGCAGCTTGTTATTCAAATTCTGGTTCCTCAGCAGAATCTGTGGGTAACCTTGGGTGCAGGTAGGTCACCAAGTG
>CAZEIT010000093.1:0-7215 GCA_964512515.1 uncultured Desulfobulbus sp. | reverse complement strand
TACCGCGGTCAATGAGGCCTGCCGGGTCTACGCAGGTCTTGCCCGGGAAGGCGCACAGGTGGAGTACCTGGATCTGGGCGGCGGTCTGGCCGTGGACTACGATGGTTCACAGTCCAATTTCCTGTCTAGCCGCAACTACACGCTCAAGGAATACTGTACCGACATTATCGAAGCGGTCATGACCTCGCTGGAGGGAGAAGGTATTGCCCATCCGGTCATTATTACCGAATCTGGCCGGGCGCTGGTGGCCTACTCTTCGGTGCTGCTCTTCAACGTGCTTGATGCCACCCGCTTTCAGGCCGTGACTCTGCCAGATACCCTGCCAGAGGACAGCCCCTCCTCGCTGGAGTACATGTTTCAGGCCCTGAAGGGTTTGAACATCCGCAACATGCAGGAGGTACTCAACGACGTCATCTTCTACCGCGACGAAACCAGGCGGCTGTTTGATAACGGCAAGATCTCCCTGCGCCAGCGCTCCGTCTCCGAGCAGGTCTTCTGGACCACCATCAACAAAATCAACCAGCTTTCCAAGGAACTGAAAAACCCCGGTACAGAACTCAGCGAGCTGGAACGGGTACTGGCAGACATTTATTACTGTAATTTCAGCGTATTCCAGTCGTTGCCCGACTCCTGGGCCATTGGCCAGATATTCCCGGTCATGCCCATTCACCGTCTGGATGAGGAGCCAAGCCGCTTTGGTATCCTTGCTGACATCACCTGCGACTGCGACGGCAAGATTGACCAGTTTATCGACAAGCGCGGCACCAGGCGGGTCCTGCCGCTGCACGAACTCAAACCCTATGAGGAATACATTTTAGGCGTGTTTCTGGTAGGCGCATACCAGGAAACCCTGGGTGATCTGCACAACCTCTTGGGCGACACCAATGTGGTCACCATCCGCATACTTGACAACGGCGGGTACGAGTTTGTCAGCGAACAGGAAGGCGATACCGTGGCCGATGTGCTCGCCTATGTGCAATACGATCCCAAACGGCTCTTCATCAGTTTCCGCAAGAGCGCGGAACTGGCGGTACGGGAAGGCCGCATTTCACCGCAGGAACGGCGTGAGATTGTGGCGGCCTACGAGGCCGGCCTGCGCGGCTACACCTATTTTGAACGCTAAAAAAAGGGAGTGAGATCTGTAAGCGGCACAGGCGGTAACTGCTGCGATTACACGCTGCTGAGGAACACATACCCCCGCGCCTGCCACAGGCAGAAGCAGGAAGGCGAATAGAGCCAGACAGCCCTCTTTGCCTGAGCCGTCATCACCCTCGTCTTCCTTGCGCATCTCTTCGTACCAGACATAGTCGAGCACTTCGTCTTCATCGAAGAAATGATCATCTAGATAGATGGGTTCCGGCAACAAGGCGGGCCTTGCTGTTAAGGATTTGCTGACCACCTGCCCTGGGAAGCGAACTGAGTCCAAATTGCATGCCATCGTTGCCTTTGCCTCATAAACGGTTATTCTTTTAGATTTTGCTGGCCAAACAGCAAGGATGTACCTGCTGCAGTATACAATTTATACCTGCCCTTAAGGAAAAAGATATGCGTCAAGTTCAACTGCTCGATACTGTTTCTGTCAGCTATACCGCCTCCCTCGCCAGTGGAGAGATGATTGAGGAAGTGCCCGAATCAAGCCCCATAACCCTGGCTATTGGCTCCGGCCACATCCTCAGGGCCGTAGAAGCCGCCATGATGGGCATGCAGATCGGCGACAGCCGCACCATGCACATCCTGCCCGAAGATGCCTATGGCGTGTACGATCCGCAGTTGCGCCAGGATATATCCAGGAAGGTGTTTGCCGGCAGACTGGATCCCCAGCCCGGCATGCTCCTTTCCCTGGCCGTGGAGCAGGATGGCGAACATCGCCAGGTACCGGCCACAGTTTTGGCGGCCGATCAACACATAGTTACCGTGGACTACAACCATCCCCTTGCCGGTAAAACCATTACCTATACGGTGAAACTGCACGCCATTGGCAACTGAAGCCAAGGCCAACAGGGCCTGCTTCTTATTTTTCCCTTGTCAAAACGGCTTAGTGCGGATAGAAGTAGTGTTTCACGTTGTATTTTTATGGAGAGGTGACCGAGTGGTTTAAGGTGCACGCCTGGAACGCGTGTGTACGCAAGTACCGTGAGTTCGAATCTCACCTTCTCCGCCATACATAAAAAAACCCGCGCAATCGCCTTGCGTGGGTTTTTTCTTTTCCCTTGCCCCACACTTGCGGTACGAAGAGTTTATTCCGTTTCCAAATACTTCAAAACCCCAAAGCTAAAGTATGAATGCGCTCCTGGTAACAGAATACATCGGCATTGCCTCGGCTGCGCTGAGCGGCTTTCTTTTTGGCGTCAAAAAGGGCTGCGACTGGCTCGGCATCTTCATCGCCGCGCTTTTGACCGCACTCGGCGGCGGCATCCTGCGCGATATGCTGGTGGGCAGACCGGTCTACTCCTTTACCCACTACATGCCAGTTTCCATTGTCCTTACGATGTTTGTGCTGGCCATTGTCTTGAAGCTCCACACCCGCCGGGAGAAACTGGAAAGCACCTTTCTCTTCATCATGACCGACGCGATTGATGTGGTCAGCTTTTCCATTGTCGGCGCCATGATTGCCCTGCAATTTGACTACAACATCTATGGGGTCATCCTTCTGGCCTTTTGCAATGGAGTGGGCGGCGGCATCCTGCGGGACGTGCTCCTCAACGAAGTGCCCTGGTTTTTCAGAACCGGCCTCTATGGCACCATCAGTATGGGGGTCGGCCTGGTATATTTTTTCATGGCCTTGGCCGGGCTGGGCCATATCGTCTGGATCATGATCCTTTTTACCTTGGGCGTTGCCTTCCGCCTGCTCGCCTACTACCGGCAGTGGCATTTGCCCAGACTGGAATAAACCTCGGTTCTGTAATCAGGCCCTCTCTGCGCCGGCCCAGAGCTAACCACGATCCTTGATCTGTCTGGACGCAACGCTTCCGCTTGCTTCTGTCCGTCAGGTTTGTCATATTGTCAGGCATGGTGCGTAACGATACACATGGAGGAGCACTCATGGAACTACAGGAAGCTATCTTAAAAAGGCGCGCGGTGAGAAGATTCACTGAAGATGCCGTTACAGACCAGGAACTGGAGCAACTCTTTGAGGCGGTGCGGTGGTCGCCGTCCTGGTCTAACAGCCAGGTGTGGGAATTTGTGGTGGCACGGGACCGGGAGCTGATTCAAAAACTGACCGAGACCTACAGGATGCCCAAAGGACTTAATCCTGCCACCAAATGTTCGCAAACCGCATCGGCACTCATTGTAATGTGCGCAAAAACCGGAATCTCCGGCTGCTATGAAGGCAAGGAAAGCACCAAACACGCCAACTGGTACATGTTTGACCTGGGCATAGCTACCCAGACCTTGTGCCTCAAGGCCCATGAGATGGGCTTAGGCACGGTCGTGGTCGGCCTTTTTGATCATGATGCCTGCAACGAGCTGGTTGCGCTGCCTGAAGGGTATGAATCGGTGGCCATCATTCCCATTGGCCGTCCGGCTGTGGAGGCCAAGAATGGCCCTGCCCGCAAGGCGGTGGCCGATATGGTTTATCTTGATGCCTTTGGCCGGAAATTGTTCTGATTTGTGATAAAAACACTCTGCAACCTTACCAGCTCGTGCAGCCAATGTAATTGCAGCCGCCCTCTGTTGAAGTCCTCCACACAACAACAGCCTTGTTATGTGGAGGATTTTTGAGACTCGATCAATGCCCCTCTGATTATCGCTCTACTACCGTGGCGATGCCCATGCCGCCACCGATACAGAGGGTGGCCAGGCCTGTTTTTGCATCCCTTTTGACCATTTCATGCAGCAGGGATACCAGGATGCGCGCGCCAGAGGCGCCGATCGGGTGGCCCAGAGCGATGGCGCCGCCATTGACATTGACCTTGTCCATGTTAAGGCCAAGCTCCTTGGCAACCGCCACACTCTGCGAGGCAAAGGCCTCATTGGCTTCGATCAGGTCAATCTCTTCCAGCTTCTTGCCTGCCTTTGCCAGTGCCTTCGGCGAGGCTGCCGCAGGGCCAATGCCCATGATTTCCGGCTTAACCCCGGCAGAGGCATAGCCAATCAGCTTGGCCATGGGCTCTACGCCCAGTTCCTTGGCCCGCTCAGCCGCCATGACAATGACCACTGCCGCGCCGTCGTTGATACCCGAAGCATTGGCTGCGGTCACCATGCCATTACCTTTGAAGGCGGGCCGCAGCTTGCTGACCTTTTCCAGGGTGGTACCGGGGGTGTAATGTTCATCTGTATCAAAGATCAGCGGATCGCCCTTGCGCTGCGGGATAGCCACCGGCACGATCTCATCCTTGAAGCGGCCGGCGGCAATCGCAGCCTGGGCCTTATTCTGGGACGCGACTGCAAATTGGTCCAGCTCTTCCCGCGTAAGACTCCATTGCTCACAAATGTTCTCAGCGGTGACACCCATGTGTGTGTTACCCATGGCACAAAACAGGCCGTCATGCACCATCATGTCGATCACGCTGTCCTTGGGGGCATTCATCCGGTAGCCGAAGCGGGCCTGGGGCAAGGCATAGGCAGTAGCGCTCATGTTTTCCATGCCGCCGGCAACAATGATGTCCGCATCTCCGCATTGTATGGCCTGCGCCGCCATGACCACCGCCTTCATACCGCTGCCGCAGACCTTGTTGATGGTCACTGCAGGAGTCTCTTCGGGGATGCCGGCCTTAAGCAAGGCCTGGCGAGCAGGATTCTGCCCCAACGCGCCCGTGAGCACGCAGCCAAGAATTACCTCGTCCACCATTTCCGGCTGGATACCCGCCCGTTTCAAAGCATCTTTGATGACAAACGCACCCAGATCCACCGCGGGGGTACTCTTCAAAGAACCACCAAATTTACCAACCGCGGTGCGGCAAGCGCCAACAAGGACTACTTCACGCATTGTGAACCTCTCTTGTTTGAAGATGATGAGTTGTACCGGCAGGAGGACAGCACCGGCACTAATAACAGCCCAAAACGCTTGAGCTGCGGGGATCGTGCAGTCAGTCAAAAAGCTGTAATTGCCAAGGCGCAGTGAAATCAAGCGCGCCGGTCAGCAGGGCTGTAAGGAAGAGAACTTTTGCAATATGCCATTATAGCCTGCATTTGTGAAGCGTTTCCTGGCGCAGAATCAGCGTAATAGTGCACCAAGGCGCTCTGCATGCCGCCAGGGCGCTTGCGCAGCGCATCTGAAAAACATCTACTGTTGCCTTCCTGGTATTCGATTGGAATTACAGGGATAAGGCGCGCTTTTTCTGAGGTTTGTCCAGATAGTCAATGCCCGAGGCTTCAAGGTCTTTCAACTTTTGCTCTATTTGGGCGCACAAGGTTTTCAGCACCTTGATGCGGGCAAAATATTTATTGTTGGCTTCCACCAGAATCCAGGGAGCTGCGGAGGTGCTGGTGCGGTCTACCATGTCGCAGACTGCCTGCACGTAGTCCTCCCATTTTTCCCGGTTACGCCAGTCTTCCTCGGTAATTTTGAAGCGTTTGAAGCAGGTCTTTTCCCGCTCCTCAAAACGCCGGAGCTGTTCCTCTTGGGAAATGGCCAGCCAGTATTTTACCACCAGAAGGTTGTGACGCGCCATCTGGGCTTCAAAATCATAGATTTCGCTGTAGGCGCGCATCCAGTCAGCCGGTGAGCAATACCCTTCCACCCGCTCCACCAAAACCCGGCCATACCAGGAACGGTCAAAAATGCACATGCGGCCCTTACGCGGCAAATGCCGCCAAAAACGCCACAGGTAGGGCTGGGCCCGTTCCTCCTCCGTGGGAGCGGCAATGGGAATGACCTGGTAGGAGCGCGCATCAATGGCACGGGTAATGCGGCGGATGGCCCCGCCCTTGCCCGCGGCATCGTTGCCTTCAAACACGGCAATCACCGACATGTACTTTAACTTGGGATGGCGCATGAGCAGGCCCAGCTTGGTTTGATACTTTTCCAGCTTTTTTCTGAAGTCTGTCTTATCGAGGGTCTGGCCCATGTCCAGGGTCTTGAGCAGGTGCAGACAGTCAAGGGGAGGCATCAGGGGAGGCGCAACCACTTTTGCAGACTGGGCTTGGTTGTGCTCCAGACGGCTCCGGATGGACTTGAGGATAATATTGCCCACAGTCAGGTTGCGGTAGTTGTCGTCCTCACCTTCAACAACCATCCAGGGAGCCTCGGCGGTACTGGTCTGGCGGATAAGGGTTTCGTGCACAGCGCGGAAGCTGTCGTAAGCCTTGTAGCGTTTCCAGTCCCGCTCTGTGACTTTCCAGTGGGTGGCCGGGTTCTTCTCCAGGGCCTTGAGCCGTTTTTCCTGTTGTTCCTTGGAAAGATGCAGCCAGAGTTTGATGAGCAGGGCGCCTTCATCCACCAGCATTTTTTCAAGCCGCCTGGCCCGAGCCAGGCTTTGATCCAAATCAGCATCCTTGGTGATGCCGCTAACCCGGTTCAGCACCGGCCAAGTATACCAGGAGCCGAAAAAGACCCCAATCTTACCCTTGGGCGGCAGGGAGCGCCAAAAGCGCCACATCATGGGGCGATCCAGTTCTTCATCAGACGGATCGCCCATGCCATGGGTTTCGATATGGCGGGGATCCATCCATTCATTGAGCAGATTCACCGTTGCACCCCGGCCAGAGCCGTCCAGGCCGCCCACGATGATGATGACCGGAAATTCGGCTCGTTGTCGCAGTTCATCCTGGGCTTCCAAAAGAGCGACCCGCAGCGGAGGCATCTCTTTTTCGTAGACAGACTTCTTTATTTTGTGACCCAATTCAGCAGATTCAAACATGGTTGCCCTCCCTGATGGTGTTGCTGCACAACGTACTGACACGCCGGTTTTATGCGGGAATCATCCTGCCTGTAATATTACCCGGTCTTGGCGGCGATGGAAATTGCCAAGAAAAAGGGAAGCAAAATTTTCCCTGTGGATTGAACGACTGAACCGCCCCTTATTGTCGGAGGCTCCAAAGTCTGAGAGAATGGAGTCATGAATACCACCAAGAGATACAGTGCAGAAATTCGTGAGCGGGCAGTTCACCTGGTGTTGGAATAGCAAGGCGAATATACATCAACCTGGGCCGCCATTTGTTCCATTGCCGTCAAAATCGGTTGTACGCCCGAGACCTTGAGAACCTGGTGCAAAGCCGCAAAAACGCCGAGGGAGAGGTTCTGGCCAGAAGATCGAACGAGAGCGCTTATAC
>CAZEIT010000092.1:0-7241 GCA_964512515.1 uncultured Desulfobulbus sp. | reverse complement strand
GAGCGCCCTGATCAACCGACACGCAGCTTCAGCAGAAGAGTACGAACAGGCATGCACCGCAGCCCGCGATACCGCCGCCTCGCAGCGGGGCGCGCTGGCGCGGCAGATGATTATGCTGCAGGAATTTTTACCCGAATAATGACATCCTCAAGCTGCAATGGGTATGAAAGCAGCTATACACTTTGAAAGGAGTTGATATGAATATTCTCATGCTGCAGGGTGGGGCCCGAAAAAAGGGTAATACCGCCCATGTGCTGGCTCTGGTGGAAGAGGCATTGCAGAAAAAAGGGCATCAGGTCAACACCACCTACCTGCACGGCAAGAACCTGAACGGCTGCCTGGGCTGCGGCGCCTGTAAAAAGAAGCCGAATGAGATCGGCTGCGTGCAAAAAGATGATGTTTTGCCCATCCTGGAAGAGATGCTGACAAGCGATGCCATTGTCTTTTCCTCGCCGCTCTACTTTTGGGGCGTCAATGCCCAGCTCAAGGCGGTTATTGACCGCATGTACAGCCTCTATACCGGCATGCGCACTCCTGAGCACCAGTCACTTTTGGCCGGAAAAAAGCAGGCCCTGCTCATGACCGGCGGCGGCCCGTATGACAACAACGCTGAGTTGGCCTTTATTGCCTTTGGGCGCATGACGCCCTATTTGAAAACCACTGTGGCGGGCGAGCTTTTTGTGGGCAGCTGTACAAAACCGGAATATATGGGTCCTGCGGTGCATGAAGAGGTAGCCCGCTTTGTGCAAGCCCTGGAAGCGTGAAGAAGCCTACAACCACCTTTTGTTTATAATGAATGACTTCACCGCTTTGCACATTATAAGCGGTATCTATTGATAACGAGAGAACGTCTATGAAAGCAATCATTGCCCTGGAAGACGGTACCATCATCCCGGCCCGTTCCTTTACCGGTGCAGGCGAGGCCCTGGGAGAAATGGTTTTCAATACCAGTATGACCGGCTACCAGGAAGTTTTAAGCGACCCTTCCTATACCGGCCAATTGGTCACCATGACCTACCCGCTCATTGGTAGTTACGGCGTCAATGCGGAAGATATGGAATCTAGCTCTGCCCATCCGCGCGCCTTTCTGGTGCGGCAGTATCAGGCAAGGCCCAGTAATTTTCGCAGTACCGGCGACTTGGCAGGCTTTCTTGAAAAATTTGGCATCTTGGGTGTCGAGGGCTTTGATACCCGTATGCTCACCCGCAGGATTCGTACTGTGGGCGCAATGAAGGCCATTGTCTCCACCACGGATTTAAATCCGGATTCGCTGGTGGCACGTGCCCGCGCCTGGGAAGGATTGGTTGGTCAGGACATGGTAGCCCGGGTCACCTGCAAGACTCCCTATGTCTGGACAGAAAAAGGGCCGCAGGAAGGCACAACCTTCCCTGATAGTGGCCGCTGGAAGGTGGTGGTCTATGATTTTGGCATCAAGTACAACCAGTTGCGCATGCTGCAGAAACAGGACTGCAGCATTTTGGTGGTGCCGGCCTATACTTCGGCACAGGAGGTGCTGGCATTCAAGCCGGATGGTGTTTTCCTTTCCAATGGGCCTGGCGATCCTGCAGGCGTGCATGGGGTGGTGGCAGAAATTCGTCAGCTCATCGGCAAGGTGCCCATGTTTGGCATCTGTCTGGGGCATCAGCTCATTGGCCTGGCCCTGGGCGCAAAGACCTACAAATTGAAATTCGGTCATCGCGGCGGCAACCAGCCGGTCAAAGACCTGGCCACCGGCAAAGTTGAAATTACTTCTCAGAATCACGGTTTTTGCATAGACCCAGACACGCTGCCCAAGGATGCCGAGATGACCCACATCAACCTTAACGACGGCAGCCTGGAAGGCGCGCGCCATCGCAGCCTGCCGGTATTTTCCGTGCAGTACCATCCCGAGTTCGCTGCAGGGCCGCACGATGCCCGCTACCTGTTTGAACGTTTTACCACCATGATTGCGCAGGCGCGCTAAGTACCGGACAAGAGGAGCACACCATGCCAAGACGGACAGATATCCATAAAATCCTCATCATCGGTTCCGGGCCCATCATTATCAGCCAGGCCTGTGAATTCGACTATTCCGGTGCACAGGCGGTCAAGGCCTTGAAGGAAGAGGGCTACGAGGTAGTGTTGATCAACTCCAACCCGGCCACCATCATGACCGACCCGGAGTTGGCTGACCGCACCTATATCGAACCCATTACCCCGGAGTTTGTCGCCAAAGTGATCGAGCGCGAACGGCCAGATGCGCTTTTGCCCACCCTGGGCGGCCAGACTGGTTTGAACACTGCCATAAAAGTGGCGGAGCTGGGCGTGCTGGAAAAGTACGGAGTTGAACTGCTGGCGGCAAACATCAGTGTTATCCGTAAGGCCGAGGGCAGGGAGGAGTTTCGCGACGCCATGCGCAGAATCGGGCTCAAGGTGCCGGAATCTGCCATTGTCCGTAATCTGGACGAAGCCATGGCCGCTGGCGAGGAAATCGGCTTTCCTTTGATTGTGCGGCCCAGTTTCACCCTGGGCGGTACGGGTGGTGGTGTGGCCTACAACCGCGCTGAGCTGAAAGCGCTGGCCTCTGCCGGTATCGATCTTTCCATGACCAATGAGATCATGCTGGAGCGCTCACTCCTGGGCTGGAAGGAATTTGAGCTGGAGGTAATGCGCGACCGCAACGACAACGTGGTCATCATCTGCTCCATTGAGAACGTGGACGCCATGGGCGTGCATACCGGCGACTCCATTACCGTGGCTCCGGCCCAGACCCTGACCGACCGCGAATACCAGGCCATGCGCGATGCGGCCATTGCCATAATGAGGGAAATCGGGGTGGAAACCGGCGGCTCCAACGTGCAGTTCGCGGTTAATCCGGCAGATGGCGAGTTGATGGTGATCGAGATGAACCCGCGGGTCTCGCGTTCATCGGCGCTGGCCTCCAAGGCCACCGGCTTTCCCATTGCCAAGATCGCGGCCAAACTGGCCGTGGGCTACACCCTGGATGAGCTGAAAAACGACATCACCCGGGAAACCTATGCCGCCTTTGAACCAACCATTGACTACTGCGTGGTGAAGATTCCGCGCTGGACCTTTGAAAAGTTTCCGGAAACCGAGGATATCCTTACCACGGCCATGAAATCCGTGGGTGAGACCATGGCCATTGGCCGCACCTTCAAGGAGGCTTTTCAGAAGGGGATGCGCTCGCTGGAAACCGGCCGCATGGGTTTTGGCTTTGACGGCAAGAACGACTTTAGCACCATGCACCAGGATGATCTGGTGGCAGGCTTGGCCAAGCCCAATTCCCAACGCGTCAGCTATATTTTCGAGGCGCTGCGCCGGGAGATGAGCATTGAGCGATTGTATGAACTGACCCAAATCGACCCGTGGTTTCTCTATAACTTTCAAGAACTGGTGGCAAGCGGTAAGGCCATTGCCGAGGCTGGTTTTGTTGCTCTGGATAAGGAGCGGCTTTTTACTGCCAAGCAGGATGGTTTTTCCGACCTGCAACTGGCCCAGCTCACCGGTACGGCCGAGGATGATGTGCGTAAACGCAGGTTTGATCTGGGGATTGCGCCGGTCTACAAATTGGTTGACACCTGTGCTGCCGAGTTTGAATCCTATACGCCCTACTACTATTCCACCTATGAAACCGAAGATGAGGCCAGGCCGAGCGAACGCAAGAAAATCATGATCCTGGGCGGCGGCCCCAACCGCATTGGCCAGGGCATCGAGTTTGACTACTGTTGCGTACACGCCTCCTTTGCCTTGAATGAAATCGGGGTGGAATCCATCATGGTCAACTCCAACCCGGAGACCGTGTCCACTGACTACGATACCTCAGACAAACTCTACTTTGAGCCGCTGACCCGGGAGGATGTACTCAACATCATTGAGCGGGAAAAGCCGGATGGCGTCATTGTGCAATTCGGCGGCCAGACGCCCCTGAACCTGGCCGTACCGCTGGCACGCAAGGGCGTGCCCATTATCGGCACCCCACCAGATGCCATTGACCGCGCCGAAGACCGCGAGCGCTTCCAGAAGTTTCTGCAACTCCTTGGCCTGCGCCAGCCCGCCAATGGCACCGCGCACAATCTGGATGAGGCCCTTAAGGTGGCGCAGCAGATCGGCTTTCCGGTGGTAATGCGGCCCTCCTATGTGCTCGGTGGCCGCGATATGCGCATTGTCTACAATGAGGAAGGCATCCGCTCCTTCATGGCCATACCTGGTATGAGCGGTTCGGAACACCCGATTCTGCTTGATCAGTTTTTGAAAGACGCCATTGAGGTGGATGTGGATGCGGTCTGCGATGGCAAGCTTGCCGTCATCGGCGGCATTATGGAGCACATTGAGGAGGCAGGCATCCATTCCGGCGATTCGGCCTGTGTACTGCCGCCGCACACTCTGTCGCCTGATATGATTGGTCAGATTTCCGCTGCCACCAAGGCCATGGCCCTGGAACTTGGCGTGGTTGGACTGATGAACGTGCAGTTTGCGGTGCAGGGCGACACCCTCTTTGTGCTGGAAGTCAACCCGCGTGCCTCGCGCACCGTGCCCTTTGTTTCCAAGGCCACAGGCGTGGCTCTGGCCAAGATCGCCACCAAGGTGATGATGGGCATGAGCCTGGAAGAACTTGGTTTTACGAAAGAAAAGGTCTTGCATCACTGGGCGGTAAAAGAGGCGGTTTTCCCCTTTGACCGCTTCCAGAACGTGGACACTCTTTTAGGTCCGGAGATGAAATCAACCGGCGAGGTCATGGGGCTGGATGAAGATCTGGGCCTGGCCCTGGCCAAGTCGCAGATTGCGGCCAATGTCCGTCTGCCGCTTAAGGGCACGGTCTTCATCAGCGTGCGCCATCCCGATAAACCGGCAGTGCTGCCCGTGGCGGCCAAACTGGCCGAGCTTGGTTTTAACATTATCGCCACCCAGGGGACAGCAGCCAAGCTGCAGGAAGCGGGCATCCCCTGCAGCCAGATCAACAAAATTTCCCAGGGCAGACCACATATCCTGGATAAACTGCAAAATGGCGAGGTGCAGCTCATTGTCAACACCTCGGCCGGCAACCGCACCACTGAGGATTCCTATTCCATCCGCAGGGCAGCCCTGGACTATCATATTCCGTACTGCACCACCATTACCGGCGGCCTGGCAGTGGCGAATGCGCTGGCCTCCCTGCTGCACAAGAAGATGGAAGTAATGACTATCCAGGAAAGTGCAAAGCGTATTGACTGAGCAGCAATGCGTGTTAAAGTTAGCCTTTATATTGAAACCGCTGTTCAGGCGGGCAGAACATACTGTGCCCGAATATCCCGTGGAGAGGAGTGTTGAATACCTTTTATAAAAACCTGACCATGTGGCTGGTGATCCTGCTGACCATGGTCTTCATGTTTCAGTTTCTCAACAGCCCAGTCAAACCAAGCCAGTCCATCACCTACAGCGAATTCTGGTCGCATGTGGAAAGTGGCGATATCAGCAAGGTGAGCATTCAAGACCGGGAGATTACCGGCGTGGGTCAGGATGGTCGTCCCTTCAAGACCATTGCCCCGGATGATACCGAGCTTATCCCGATGCTGCGCCAATCCAAGGTGAACATTGCCGTGGAAAAGCCCAAGGAAATGCCCTGGTACCTGTCGGTGCTCATTTCCTGGTTTCCGCTTTTGCTCTTGATCGGTATCTGGATCTTTTTTATGCGCCAGATGCAGATGGGCGGCAAGGGCGGCGCGCTTTCCTTTGGCAAAACCAGGGCCAAGCTGCAGGAGGAAGGCGAGGTCAAGGTTACCTTCAAGGATGTGGCCGGCATTGACGAGGCTAAGGAAGAACTGGAGGAAATCATTGATTTCCTGCGCGATCCCCAGAAATTCACCCGTTTGGGCGGCCGCATTCCCAAGGGAGTGCTCCTGGCGGGTTCGCCTGGTACTGGAAAAACGCTTCTGGCCCGCGCCATTGCCGGTGAGGCCGGAGTGCCCTTTTTCACCATTTCTGGTTCCGATTTTGTGGAGATGTTCGTGGGCGTGGGCGCGTCCCGGGTACGCGACCTCTTTGCCCAGGGCAAGAAGCATGCGCCCTGCATCATTTTTATTGACGAAATTGACGCAGTTGGCCGTCATCGTGGCGCAGGTTTGGGTGGTGGCCATGATGAGCGTGAGCAGACCCTGAACCAGCTCCTGGTGGAGATGGACGGTTTTGAGGGCAATGACGGGGTTATCATCATCGCGGCCACCAACCGGCCGGATGTGCTGGATCCGGCCCTGCTCAGACCAGGCCGTTTTGACCGTCAGGTGATTGTGCCGGTGCCGGATGTAAAGGGCCGGGAAAAAATTCTGGAGATCTACGGCAAACGCACCAAACTGGCTGCCGATGTGGATATGGCGGTTATTGCCAGGGGTACGCCCGGCTTTTCCGGTGCAGACCTGGAAAATCTGGTCAATGAAGCAGCGCTCATGGCTGCCCGGGAAAATCGCAGCGAGGTGAACTCGGATTTGCTTGAGCGGGCCAAGGATAAGGTTATGATGGGTGCGGAGCGTAAATCCATGATCATCAGCCCCAAGGAAAAGGAAATCACAGCTTATCATGAGGCAGGGCACGCCTTGGTGGCTTACCTGTTGCCCGGCACTGACCCAATCCACAAGGTGACCATCATTCCCCGTGGCCGCGCCCTTGGGCTTACCATGCAGTTGCCGCTTGATGAGAAGTACACCCATGCCAAGGGCTACCTGCTCAACACCATTGCTATCCTCTTTGGTGGTCGGATAGCGGAAAAATTGGTCTTTGACGAGATCACCACCGGCGCGGGCAATGACATCGAGCGTGCCTCTGAGCTGGCCAGGAAGATGGTGTGCGAATGGGGTATGAGCGACGAGTTGGGTCCGCTTGCCTACGGCAAGAAAGAAGAGCATATCTTCCTGGGCCGCGAGATTGCGCAGCACCGCGACTACAGCGAAGATACGGCCCGCAAGATCGATGATGCGGTCAAGAAGATCATCCTGGAGGCCAATGACAAGGTAACCAGCATGCTTGCCGAGCATCGGGCCAGTTTGAATGCCATTGCTGCGGCCCTGTTGGATAAGGAAACCATTATGCTGGACGACATGGTGGCGATTATTCGCGAGGTTGAGCAGATGAACCAGGAGGCGGAAATCCCGGCCTGAAACTGAGAGCAACTAAGCTCAACAGAGCCGACCGGCCTTGCTTGCCCGAGCAAGGCCGGTTTTCTTTGGTGCGCCGGGCAGGGCGCATCCACTTGGAGGTGTAAGTCCTCAACA
>CAZEIT010000091.1:0-7270 GCA_964512515.1 uncultured Desulfobulbus sp. | reverse complement strand
GTAACCATGTCGTAGCCGTCGGCAGTGGCTCCGTAGCCAACTATTTCCGCATAAATATTCGCCCCTCTTCGCTTTGCCCGCTCCAGTTCTTCCACCACTACCAGGCCTGCGCCATTGGCCACCACAAAGCCATCCCGGTTGACGTCGTAGGGTCGCGAGGCATGTTCCGGCCGGTCGTTATAGCGGGTGGACAAGGCACCCATGGCGTCAAACATAGCGGTTTGCGTCCAGTGCTCTTCATCTGAGCCGCCGGCAAAGACAATATCCTGCTTGCCCAACTGAATCTGCTCCAAGGCTGTGCCAATACAGTGCGCGCCAGTGGCGCAGGCCGATGAAATGGAGTAGCTCAACCCCTTGATGCTAAAGGCATTGGTGAGGCAGGCCGAGACCGTGCTGCTCATGGTGCGGGGCACCATGAAGGGGCTCAGACGCTTCAACCCTTTTTCACGCATCACATCTGCAGTAGCTACCACATTTTCAGCCGAGGTACCGCCCGAACCGATGATCAACCCGGTGCGTGGATGGCTGACCTCATCCGCGCCCAGTCCGGCATCAACAATGGCCTGCTCAAGGGTAATGGCGGCAAAGGCAGCGGCATCACCCATAAAGCGGAGATTCTTTTTTTCGATATGCTCTTTCGGGTTTATCCTGGTGAATGCGCCGATCTGGGCGCGCAGCCCCATATCCTGATAGGGCTGATGGAATCGGATGCCGGAGCGGCCCTGCCGCAGAGAAGTCAACACCTCAGCCGGGCTGTCTCCAAGCGAGGAGACAATACCCATGCCGGTTATCACAGCTCGTCGCATGATTTATCCTTCCTGGCTCTGGCGGTGAACAAAGAGCGGTCCGCAACTCTGGCAGGTCGGCATCACCTCCACCGCACAGATGTTCACATGCGGCGGCACACTGCTGACCCAGTACACGATTTCAGCGATGTCCACTGGTCGTAGCGGCTCTGAACCCTGATAAACCGCACCAGCCTTGCTGGCATCGCCATGAAAGCGCACAATGGAAAATTCGCTTTCAGCCAAGCCTGGTTCGATATTGGTGACCCGCAGCGGTGTATGGACCAGATCAGCCTGCAAATTACGCGAGAACTGTTTGACAAAAGCCTTGCTGGCGCCATAGACATTACCGCCTGGATAAGGGTAGGTACCGGCTATGGAGCCAAGGTTGATGATGTGGCCCCTGTCGCGCTCGATCATACCGGGCAGAACCAGGCGGGTAAGGGTGCAGAGACCGCGAATATTGGTGTCGATCATGGTGTTCCAGTCATCAAGACTTGCCTCCTGCGCCCCGGCCATACCCAGTGCCAGACCCGCATTATTGAGCAGCACATCAATTGCGGCAAAGTCGGCGGGTAAGCCAGCCAGCATGGCCTCGATAGAGGCGGCATCCCGCACATCAAGCACTGCGGTATGCACAGACGCGGGTGCAAGCTGCTGGGCCAGGAATTCTAGGCGCTCCCGCCTGCGGCCAGTCAGAATCAGTTTCCAGCCTTCCTTTGCAAAGCGCTCCGCGCAAGCCCAGCCAAAACCGGCACTTGCGCCGGTAATCAATATGGTTTGTGATGCCATTCCTTCCTCATAGCGATGAATAAAAAAACTAATAAAAACAATGTGTTCATGAAAAAACAATAATCTTTCTCAGTATACTGGCAAATGCACCGGCTGTGTTTATAGTAAACACTGTTCATTATGAGCCAAGACGCATCTTGCGTCACTCCTTTTATTTTCATATCTAACCTTTTCAGGAGGTATCATGTTGAAAGAAAAAATGCTGGCTGCATTCAACAAGCAGATCAATGCAGAAATGTATTCGGCCTATCTGTATCTGTCGATGGAGGCCTACTTCCAATCCATCAATCTAACCGGCTTTGCCAACTGGATGCGCACGCAAACCCAGGAAGAGATGATGCACGCCATGAAAATCTATGATTTTGTCTTTGAACGTGGCGGCAAGGTTACCCTGGAAGCGATCGACAAGCCGCCCTTTTCCTGGGATTCACCCCTGGCAGCTTTCAAAGAAGTACTTAAACACGAGCAGCATGTGACCTCGCTTATCAATGACCTGGTGGATTTGGCCATCAAGGAAAAAGATCATGCCAGCAATATCTTCCTGCAGTGGTTTGTTACTGAGCAGGTGGAAGAAGAGGCCAGTGCAGACGCGGTCATCCAGCGCCTGAAACTGGCAAAGGATAACGCCTCTGGCCTGTTCATGATTGATGCCGAACTTGGCCAGCGTGTGTTTACCATGCCTGCCGCCGATGCGGCCGCTTAAGAATCAGCGGTAAAAGACAGGTTAAAACCTTGAGCAGGCGGCAGCGCAAAGAAAGCATACTGGCCCTCCTGGCCAGGGAAGAGATCGCCCTTGAAGCTCTCTACACCGAGCTTGCCGCCTACCCTGCCCAAGATGTAATCAATGCGCTCTTTCCGGCCCTGTGTCGGACAGAGTCACATCTGCGCTGGCGGGCTGTGAGTGCCATGGGCCATACTGTGGCGCGCTTGGCCGATGAAAACATGGAGGCGGCGCGGGTGGTCATGCGCCGCTTTCTCTGGAGCTTGAACGACGAATCCGGCGGCATTGGCTGGGGCGCGCCCGAGAGCATGGCCGAGGCAATGAGCCTGCATGAGATACTGGCCCAGGAGTACAGTCACATGCTCATCTCCTATATGCGGGAAGATGGCGAAGAGCTCTGCCAGGATGGCAATTATCTGGAACATCCACTCTTGCAGCGCGGTTTGCTCTGGGGTGTTGCCCGGCTGAGCAGGTGTCGCCCCCATGTCTTGTTAGAGCGCGGGGCAGGGCCGGATATCCTGCCCTATCTGGATTTTGAAGACGCGGCCATTCGCGGCTTGGCCTGTATTGCCGCAGGCAACCTGGGCCTTAATGCGGCAGCAGCAGTCCTATCCCACCTCGTCTCCGATACTTCCCAAATTACGCTCTATACAGAAGGAAAATTCATAACCACTTCTGTGGCTGAACTAGCCAAAAACGCCTTGGCAAAGCTGAACAATCTGAACGATGCAGCCTGATTCCCCTTTTTTTCCAGCCGCTGCCTGCCTGCAGTTTCAGATTGAGTTGGGCAATACCTGGGCCAATGTTTCTGCGCTCCGTTTTCTGTTAGAAATAAAACCACCCGAACCAGGCACGCTACTGGTGCTGCCGGAGATGTGGGCAACCGGGTTTTCCTATGCCGAGACTGGCCGTTTCGCTGAAGAGACGCCTGCGATGCTGCGGGCAATGGTTGAACTGGCAGCCCAGTATAACATCCTTCTTGCTGGCAGCCTGACCAATCAAAAAGCTAAGGCCAGCCTGCCCGCCAATACCCTGTATCTGGTTGGACCGCAGGGTGTGCTTGGCCAAGTAGACAAACAATACCTCTTTGCCCATTGGCAGGAAGACCTGCACTATCAACCCGGCAGGGGCAGCTATCCCATCGAAACGCCCATGGGGTGGGTGGGCGGTATAGTTTGCTATGACCTCCGCTTTCCAGAATTGGCGCGTGAACTGGCCTTTGCCGGTTGCCGCCTGCTCATGATATCGGCCCAATGGCCCTTGAGCCGCCTTTCGCACTGGCAGAATTTAGTACGCGCGCGCGCCATCGAAAATCAGGTCTTTGTTGTGGCAGCAAATAGCTGCGGCCAGACCGGCAAAATGCTCTTAGCAGGCCATTCTATGGTGGTTGCGCCCGATGGTTCAGTACTGGCAGAGGCCGGGGAAAAGCCGGGCATTGTTTCTGCGTCGCTTGATCTGCAGATGCAAACTGAGCTGCGCCGTAGCTTTTGCCCACCCGGTGAACGGCCCTGGCGTTACCGCACAGCAGATAAAGTGTGCAGTCTTGAGCAGTTACTGCCACGTCTGGCAGCCATCCGCAACCAGGGCAGCCGTATTGCCTTTACCAATGGCTGCTTTGATCTGCTCCATGCGGGGCATGTCAACTACCTTGAAGAGGCGAGGCGCACGGCGGATTGTCTGGTACTGGGCTTGAATAGCGACAGCTCGGTGCGTCTGCAGAACAAGGGCGAGGGCAGGCCGGTCAATACTGAGCTGGATCGGGCCCGCGTACTCTCTACACTGAGCTGTGTTGATTTTGTTGTGTTTTTTGATGATCCCACCCCGCTGAAGCTCATCACCGCCATCATGCCGGAGGTGTTGGTCAAGGGTGCGGATTGGCCAGAAGAGCAGATTGCAGGGGCTGCCGAAGTAAAGGCCGGCGGCGGTGAGGTGCGGCGCATTGCCCTGACTCCTGGCCGCTCCACCACTAATCTTATCAAGACCATTCAAAACCAGGTGACACCTTAGCCTGCGTATAAGACCTTGGTACTTGTCCTTCAAGCAACACAACTCCACCTTAAAAATAATAGCAAATAAAGTCGCCTCCTATCTGCACTACGCTTCAGCTAGAAGATGGGCGGTTTCAAGGATGAATTATGCACTACAGTGGAATAACCTATCGTCCTCCATTCGAGGCAGACTCACTTCTTCTGCAGGTCACTTCTGGATGCAGCCATAATCGGTGCACTTTTTGCACGATGTATGCAGATGTCCCCTTCAAAGTTTCTCCTATGGAGGAAATTCAGGCTGATTTGCAGGAGTCGAAAGGTATTTATGGCAAAGTGAGCAGGGTCTTTCTTGTTAATGGAGATCCATTTGTATTGCCTGCGGCACAACTGGCCACCATAGCCGAGATGATCAATACTACCTATCCCGAAGTCGAGACCATTGCCTGCTATGCCTCGATTCACAATATCATGAATAAGAGCATTGAGGATTTGAAGGATTTGCGCCGGCTGAAAATAAATGAGCTCAATATCGGTGTGGAATCCGGACTGGACGAGGTGCTGCAACAGCTCAATAAAGGATATACCCTTGCTGATGCCTACGAGCAGCTTGGTAAACTGAGTGCTGCAGGCATGGATTATGGCTTGAATATTATTATTGGCGCAGCTGGGTCTGGCCTGCACCATGAAAATGCCCAGGCCAATGCACGACTCCTGAATGAAACCCAGCCATATCTGCTGTTCACCGGAAGCCTGCATTATGACCGTGGCTGCACGCTCTTTGAAGCCGTCAGGGAAGGCAGATTCGCGGAAAGCACCATTGCAGAGTTAGTGCAGGAAGAATTGGAGATGTTGGAGGCACTCAGGCTCAAAAACACCTATTTTTTTGGCCTGCATCCTTCCAACGCTATCCCGCTCAGCGGCAGGCTGCCACAAGAACAGGATCAGATGATAGAGAAACTGCACCAGGCAATGTCGCTCATACCCGAACAATCTCTTCATTCTGTGCCCAAGAGGGGAAAAGAAGGAAGAATTCTGCAATAAGTTAGCGCCGTTACAACCAGGAAGGTTCTGGCAAAATATATATAGTTGCTGCGCACAGCACAAAAAAGGGGGAGCGGATGAACCGTTCCCCTTTTCTTGTTTCTCCAGTTACCCCGTTTTTGCTATGGAAATGGAGTTACTCCTTTTCTTTCCAGTCAGGCCGCAGGTGCAGCTCGGTGAGTTGACTGCGCGCCACTGTTGAAGGTGCGTCTGTCAGCGGACAGGTGGCCTTCTGTGTTTTGGGGAAGGCGATAACATCGCGGATGGAGCTGGAACCGGTTAACAGCATCATGAGCCGGTCCACACCAAAGGCAATGCCGCCATGGGGTGGCGCGCCCAGTTCCAGCGCCCGCAGAAGAAAGCCGAACTTTTCCCTGGCCTCGGCCTCGCCGATACCCAACGCCTTGAATACCTCCTGTTGCACGCTGGGCGAATGGATGCGGATGGAGCCGCCGCCAATCTCGTTACCGTTTAAAACCAGGTCATAGGCCCGGCTTTTGACCGCTTCCGGCTTGGTGGCCAACAAGCCAAGCTCGTCTTCGTTGGGCGCGGTAAAGGGATGGTGCACAGCGGTGTAGCGCTTGGCCTCGCTGTCATACTCCAGAAGCGGAAAATCCGTCACCCACAAAAAGCTGTCCTGGTTCTTGTCCAAGAGGTTCAAGCGCCTAGCCAGTTCCAGCCGCAACTCGGAGAGCACCTGATTAACGGTCTTGGCGTTATCCGCCCCAAAGAGGATGAGGTCGCCCGGCTCGGCATTCAGGGCCTTGCCCATGGCGCTGATTTCCTCTTCGCTGAAGAACTTGGTAATGGGCGACTGCCACTCGTCTTCCTTGATCTTGATCCAGGCCATGCCGCGCGCGCCAAAACGACCCGCATATTCGGTTAAGTCATCCAGATCCTTGCGGGAGAAGATACCGCAGCCCTTGGCATTGATCGCCTTGACCATGCCGCCCTTTTCCAGCGCGCCCTGGAAAACCTTGAAGCCGCAATCACATAAAATATCGCTCAGATCAATCAGTTCCAAGCCAAAACGGGTATCTGGCCGGTCAGTGCCAAAACGGCGCATGGCCTCGTCATAGCCCATGCGGGGAAAAGGCAGTTGCGGCTGCTCGCCCCGAACTTCGGTAAAAAGGCTGGCAATCATGCCCTCAACCAGGCTGATGATGTCTTCCTCGTCAACAAAGCTCAGCTCCATATCAATCTGGGTGAACTCCGGCTGCCGGTCGGCGCGCAGGTCTTCGTCGCGGAAGCATTTCACAATCTGGTAGTAACGGTCCATGCCGGCCACCATGAGCAGCTGCTTGAAGAGCTGCGGCGATTGCGGCAGGGCATAGAATTTGCCTGCATTCACCCGGCTGGGCACCAGGTAGTCGCGCGCGCCCTCCGGGGTGGAGCGGGTGAGCATCGGGGTTTCGATTTCAAGAAAACCCTGCTCGTTCAGATAGGCACGCACGTTTTGCAGGGCCTGATGGCGCAGCACCAGGTTGCGGGCGATTTCTGGCCGGCGCAGATCCAGATAACGGTACTGTAGGCGCAGGGTGTCGGAAACCTCGACATCTTCATCCAGCGGGAAGGGTGGGGTCTCGCTGGTGTTGAGGATGCGCAGCTCATCCACCAGTACCTCAATGGAACCGGTGACGAGTTTGGGGTTGTCCATGTCGGCCGGACGGCGGGAGACATGACCGCGCACTGCCAGCACCCACTCGCTTCTGAGCTGGTGGGCCTTCTCATGCACCCCTGCATTGACCTCGGGGTTGAAGACAACTTGGGTGATACCCCAGCGGTCGCGCAGGTCGATGAAGATAACCCCGCCATGATCACGGCGGCGGAGCACCCAACCCATGAGGATGCATTCCTTGCCCAGATCATCCAGACCAAGGTCGTTGCAGGTGTGTGTGCGCTTGAGTGCGCCCATTGATTCCATATGATTTCTCCAAAGAAAA